>DAOWHF010000225.1:0-5436 GCA_030641565.1 Methylomarinum sp. | reverse complement strand
TAAACTGAGTTTTGTGTCATTAAAAATATAACAGTTGAAGCTGTTGAACGCCCTATCAATCGTTTTTCCTCCCAAAACCCTCTGACAACTAGTCAGTTGCCTAAGGCTTACAATAAAAAAACATTGAATCGACACCTGTTTGACAAGTTAACGACTTTTCAATATAGTATCGATTCACTACAAATAGAGCTGTTAACATTTGTTCAGCACCCCTTATCAATCCAATAATTTCAACAAAACCCAATTGGAATTGGAAAACAATAATAACAATTAATTTCTGCAAAGGACTCTCATGCAACTATTCGAAAATTTTTTAAACAACAACAAGATATGGGCTGAAAATTTAAAAACTGAAAATCCTGATTATTTCAAACAAATGGTCAAGCAACAAAATCCGGAATTATTATGGATTGGATGTTCAGATAGCCGAGTACCGGCTGAACTTGTGGTGAATGCTAAACCTGGTGAAATGTTTATTCATCGCAATATTGCCAATCAGGTTATTGCCACAGACTTTAATTGTTTAAGTGTCTTGCAATATGCAGTCAACGCACTTCAAGTTAAACATATTGTGGTATGTGGTCATCATGATTGTGGCGGTATTAAAGCTGCGCTAAGTAAACAAAACTCAGATTTGTTAATAACTAATAAATGGCTGATGCATGTTAAAAATGTTTACCGCCTACATCAAAAAAAAATTGACTGCCTACCAACCGAAGAACAGCGCGTTAACAAACTGGTTGAACTGAATATCATAGAACAAGTGCATGCCTTATCGCATACATCAATTATTCAAGATTCCTGGAACAAACACAACAGTCCTACCATCCATGGCTGGGTTTATGACCTATCGGATGGTTTATTAAATTCTCTAATTACCCTTAACCCCAGAGATGAAATACACCCCATTTATGAATATGAACCTGCTGTTTATTAGCAGTAGTAAGCACAGCTCTCTTTAGGCCATAAAAAACACGATTATGATTCATAAACATCTCAATTACTACACAGCCCATATTAAACAAGATATTCCCGCCGGTATTGTGGTTTTTCTGGTCGCCCTACCTCTTTGCCTAGGAATTGCTATGGCATCAGGTGCCCCCCTATTCTCAGGCCTAAT
Source organism: Methylomarinum sp. (assembly GCA_030641565.1). Taxonomy (GTDB): domain Bacteria; phylum Pseudomonadota; class Gammaproteobacteria; order Methylococcales; family Methylomonadaceae; genus QPIN01. The sequence continues at coordinate 4,316 of DAOWHF010000225.1, read as the reverse complement.
CGCCGGCTTAATAGGCGGCATTGTGGTATCCTGGCTTAGTGGCTCACAACTCAGCGTTTCTGGTCCTGCTGCCGGCTTAACCGTCATTGTGTTTAACGCCATTGAGCAATTAGGTAGCTACAGTGGTTTTTTAGTCAGTGTGGTATTGGCTGGCATCATACAGTTAGTACTGGGGTATCTACGCGCTGGGATTATTGGTGCTTTTTTTCCCACTTCAGTGATTAAAGGGATGCTGGCAGCCATTGGTCTGATTCTGATTATCAAGCAATTACCCCATGCTGTTGGCTATAATGGTAGTTTTCAAGGTGATGAAAGCTATATGAATGAGACGGCTGTCAGTAGTTTTCAGGATTTATTCCTTGCTTTTGGTTCAATTTCTATTAGTAGTGGACTAATAACGCTAGGCGCACTACTGATTCTAATTCTCTGGGAAACTGCTTTCCTAAAACGCATCAGTCTACTTAAATTAATCCCTAGTCCTTTAGTTGCCGTCAGCTGGGGTATAGGCTATAACCTTGTGGCCATACAATGGTTTCCAGCATTTTCGGTTAGTGGCAAACACCTGGTTTCTCTACCAACAACAGAAAACCTAAATCAATTTATTGATTTATTTATGCTTCCGGACATCAGTTTTCTTAGTAACCCTCAAGTTTATATTATTGCTATTACCTTAGCCATTATCGCAAGTTTAGAGACATTACTTAGTCTAGAGGCGGTTGATAAATTAGACCCATTAAAACGTGTTGCACCAACTAGTCGTGAATTAAAAGCTCAGGGCGTAGGTAATATTCTCAGTGGTCTGATCGGTGGTTTACCTGTCACTGCCGTCATTGTACGCAGCTCGGCCAATATTAATGCGGGTGGTAGAACACGAATTGCCAGTTTTGTTCACGGAATATTTCTATTGCTTAGTATTTTATTTTTTACCCAGTTTCTGAATTTAATTCCACTAGCTTGTCTCGCAGCTATTTTATTACAAACCGGCTATAAACTTGCCAAACCGCAACTTTTTATGACGCTGTATCGTCAAGGATGGAATCAATTTTTACCTTTTTTAATAACCGTCATCGCTATTCTAAGCACCGATTTATTACAGGGTATTTTAATCGGTATTGGTGTCGGTCTCTATTTTGTTATTCAATCAAATTTTCAGAAATCTATTTCTCTGCATATCGAAGAAGATCATTACACTTTAACCTTGCATAAAGACGTGTCCTTTTTAAACAAAGCATTATTAAGGCGGACTTTAAATGATATTAACGAAAATAGCACCTTAGTGATTGATGCATCTAAAGCACAGTTTATCGATTTTGATATACAAGAAACACTGGAAAATTTTCTTAAAACAGCTGCAGACGATAATATTACAGTCGAAGTCTACGGTTTTCCAGAAACTAACAGGCCTCCTGGCCTAAAATTTGGTAGTGAAAACGCCACTCAGATTTCCAATCACTAATAAAAGGTTTGTCTATCGATTACATACACAATCGAAATGCAGATTAGTAAATAACAGAAGAAAAACATGTTGCCTAAGCACTTTAATCATTTTATAAAAAAAACCCAGGCGATTTGGCAACATGACAAGATGAACGAATCTAACCAGCAAATGCTATCAAGAATCAGCATCAAGTTTCTCTTGTTATTTTTTATAGCCCTTACGTTTGATGTATTATTAGACTGGTTATTGACTGGAATTCATGGTCTTACCGAATTAATTCATCTTCTTATGGAAGCTATAGAGTATTCATTTGAAATCATACTCGAACATACTTTCCACACCAGTCACTATCAAAGTGAAATCATTATCATTAACACGGCTATCTTTACTTCTCTGTACGGCCTTTATCGTTTCTATTTCTATGCACCAAAACTATATCATCACCTTAAAAGAACTTGTTTAGTCTCCCTTTTAAAGTATAAAAGACGACAGTCAACCTATTGGCATGAACTAGAATTAGAACAAAAAGCCAATTTAGTGTCGTGCTATCTCATTGGATTAGTCTGTTTTTTATTTTTAATGACACTTTAAAACAGGCTGCCAGCTTAAGACCAAGAGAAAACAAAAAGTTTAACCTTGCTAGGATTCCCGATACCTGGACTTAATAAGAGACATACTGACAACAAACAGTAAAGCTGCCAGTGAAAACTCCAGCAGTAAAAAGGATGTAATTTTAAAATAAGCAAAAGCAGGATGTACAAAACGCACCAACCACCCAGCTACTTCATCAGCAATAGCAGATACATAAACCAAACCACTTAGCCAGATTTTCAAAACAGTTGGCACATCAGTCATCAGCATTAAATGCGTTAACGTTAAAATCAGCATACCCATTGCAAAGACATGAAAATGACTAACTTCCAACATACTCTGGTAACTTTTTGGCTGGGTAAAGTCTTTCTCGGAACCCAGATAATAAGAAATCACCGAATCAGCAGATAAATCCATTTTATGAAAATACATCATGCCATTACTGAGCCACAACAAAACAATATACCCCAGAAACATTAAAATCAGGGCATTTAACATCATCTGACGATTTTGCTCGCCGGTTACGAAAAAACGCATCAGTCCTGCTTTTCCTTTACAAGTATTTGATAAATAGCTAATACCTTGCGAGTAATATTCAATGCTGAGCGCGTACTCAACGTTGCACCCGTAATACCCTGAATATCCTCATTAAAGCTCAATTTCTCAAGGGGACGTTGATATAACTGCTGGTACCAGCGTTGCGGAGGCTGATATTCAGGCGGCTCATGAAATGCAAGGGTATGAATCCCTGTCACTTTACCTTCAGGGGAAAGAATAACCAGCAATGTTTCCGGCTTGGTACGGACAACATGGTTTTCAATCGCTGCAAAGCCCAGAATTTTACCCTCTTTTTTTCCCACATAAAAAGTGAACAAAGCCGATTCCATTTTTACCCGTGCCAGCTTTTCAATTTGCGAGATTTCATTCTCATTAGGAAAAAGTGACAGCATTTCAATCGTGGCATCTTTACCAAATGCTAACTCCATTGCCTCGTTTTTGCTGTAATAAATTTTTCCATAGCAGGGAAAAATAATTGCAAATAGCGACAATGCTACGACTGTCCGTTTTCCGTACTTTAATAGTGACATGTTGTGTAGTGATATATCAGCAAAAAGTTAATTATCATAAAGCAATATGACAATTAACTGAATAGGTGGATCAAGCTTTCGCTTCGACCACCTTACATCTTAAGACGATTAGATTAGGGCGGAGGGGCATTACACCCAACCGCCCTGCTTCAACTGTGTTAGAAAATAAAACCTATCCCTAAGTTGAAATCATCTGGCAAATCGCCTCCTTTAGAATCCATATTACGATAATCGGCCTTAATCACAACATTTGGAATTGGTTTATAATTCACACCTACTTGAAAAATCTCTTTATCCTGCGTTAAATCATCTGCATATCCAGTGGGTACACTAGCAATAGTATCCAGTCTTTCATAACGGAAAAAAGGTGCTAAATACTGAGCTGTTTCTGGAAACAAATGCGGCATAATGTCATAACCCGCTTCAGCATACCAACCAAAATTTTCTTCACCAATAGTTTCACCTGAATCTGCACTCAAGACAGCAGCATCATCAATAAGCCCCCAAGAACCCAAGGTTCTAAATTCAAGACCACGGTATTTCCATTGCAGATGCGCTTCATACAGTTGTGTAAAAGCATCAACCTGCTGACCATCAAATGTTTGTTTTTGTCCCGAATTTCCCAAATAAGCTGAACCACCGAAACTCACGCCAGGTAATTGCTCCGGTGCATAATCAAGACGTCCAACAAAAGCTAAATTCTCTGCTTTAGCTTTACTGCCTTTTTGTCTACCGCCACGAATACCTGAAGATGAAAATCCCTTGGCATCCATTCCATTTACCACATAAGAGGTATAAGTCAGGCCAGGCATCAATTCACCAAACAGGCCGACACCTATTTCACGCCATGTACTTGGTATAATAGTGCGCTCAACTTCTGGGCGATTATTCCCAAAATAAAATGGAGGCTCATGAATCTGATTAAGAAACCCCATAGGCATTAACACCATACCTGCACGAATATTAGCCATTGGATCTAACAAAAAATCTAACGCAGCAAACTCTACCGAAACAGAACCGCTTTTACCCGTTGAAGCATGTTCAAACTCAATTTCACTATTAAATAGAATATTATCGGTAAATTTATAGCCTGTATATAACACTAAACGTTCAAAATCGGCGTTATCTTTTTTGGCCTTTTCATCACCAACGGCAGTCTGATAATTAAATTCCCCATAACCACCAACCGACAGGCCTTT
>DAOWHF010000344.1:0-2728 GCA_030641565.1 Methylomarinum sp. | reverse complement strand
TTTGGGTTAAAGTGAAAAAAGGTTGGGCCAACAGTGAACGTGCATTACAAAGCTTAGGGTTTATGGATGCTGACTAAGTAAGATATCTTTTGGGTGAGGGGCTTTAGATTTGTCTGTGTAGACTGGGTTTTATTACCTCAATCAAGTCTACAATAGCGTTAATGTTATTTTGCTCCGTAAAGTAGAGCGGACTTCAGTCCGCTATGGAACGAGTTACGCTATCTTAGTAGACTAAATCTGTTCTATCAAAATAACCGTCAATACAGTAATGACTGAGTATTTTTTATTCAATAATGGCGGATAAGTTGGATCAATCAAACGTTCTATTACAACCCGCTTATATCTTGCAACACAGAAAATATCGTGAAAGTAGTTTAATTATCGATGTGTTAACGCGGGATTTTGGCATTGTATCTATTCTTGCCAGAGGTGTAAGGAAGAAAAAGTCTAAAACAGCTGGACTGCTGCTTGCCTTTTCTGCTTTAAAATTATCCTATGCAGGTAAAAATGAACTAAAACTGTTGACGCATGTTGAGCTAGACTCGGCACCTATAAAGTTAACAGGGCTTTCTTTATATTGCAGTTTTTATATCAATGAATTAATCCGCTATTTTTTACATAAGCACGATCCTCATCCTGAGGTATTTGCTGAATATCATCAATGTTTAACTCAGTTGGCGAATGCAACAGAGACTGAAGAAATATTGCGATTCTTTGAGCTTAATTTGCTGGAACACATAGGGTATGGGGTTCAGTTAACATTCAATGCCGATACAGGTGATCAAGTCCAACCATCCATAAAATATTATTTTAGTGGTGAGGTGGGTATGCTAGAAAGCATAAAAGGTTATGTTTGTGGTGAAATATTATTCGCTTTAGCGGCTAGGGAGCCCTTGGGGAAGCAAGGGTTATCTGAAGCCAAGCACTTGATGAGACGCATTATCGATTTTCAATTACAGGGCAAAGTACTTAAGAGTCGAGCTGTCCTGGCAAAAATAATAAAACAACTATGAAAAAACAAATTATTTTATTAGGGGTCAATATAGATCATGTTGCCACATTGCGCCAAGCAAGAGGCACCAGTTACCCTGATCCTGTTCAAGCTGCATTAGTAGCAGAACAAGCTGGAGCTGATGGAATAACAGCGCATTTAAGAGAAGATCGTCGCCATATTCAGGATAGAGATATATATTTATTAAAGGATATGTTGCATACCCGCTTAAATTTAGAAATGGCTGTTACCGATGAAATGATCGGCATTGCAACTGATGTAAAACCTGCTGCATGTTGCTTAGTTCCCGAGAAAAGAGCCGAGCTTACAACAGAGGGGGGCTTGGATGTAGCAGGTAATCCAGAACGAATGCTGAATGCTTGTCAAACGTTGGCAGATGCAGATATTGAAGTCTCATTGTTTATTGATCCTGAATCTAAACAAATTGATGCAGCGGTTAAGGCTGGAGCGCCTGTTATAGAATTGCATACCGGATGCTATGCAGATGCAGAGAATAGTCAACAACAAAAGCAAGAGCTTGAGCGAGTTAAAAAGGCCGCTGAATATGCGCATAGCTTAGGTTTGCAAGTTAATGCCGGGCATGGGCTGCATTTTCATAATGTTGATGCAATTTGTAGAATCCCTGAAATAGTCGAATTAAATATAGGCCACTCAATCATTGCACAAGCTGTATTCTCAGGGTTAGAGCAAACAGTTAGAGATTTAAAAAGGGTTATGAAAGATAGCCGGGCAGCAGGCTGATAGGTGAATAATCAACTGAAATATTATCAGTTAACATCAGTAGGTGACAGAGCAATCAATCAAGACTGTATGGCGCACAGGGTCAATAGTGAATATGGATTGTTTGTTGTTGCTGATGGTTTGGGCGGTCATTATGCCGGTGAAAAGGCAGCGCAATTTTTTTGTCAGGGCTTGTTTAAGTTGGCTCCTTTCTATCATCAGTTATTGCAAGATTCAACGCAGAATGTAAAAACGGTTATGGAGGACTGGATAGATGCGGCTGTTGACGATATGCGAGTGATGTTTTTAGAAGATGCAGAAGCAATTGATGCGCATACAACCTGTGTGGTTTTGTACGTGGATGATAATGTCACAGTAACCGCTCATTGTGGTGATTCTCGTCTATATCGTTTAAATGATAAGCAAGTATTATGGCGGACAAAAGACCACTCTTTAATACAAAAAAAATTGGACGAAGGTAAAATAACTGAAGGTGAAATGGGCCTGCATCCAGAGCAGAACCAGCTGACACAAAGTATTAACATTAAGAAAAATCATTCTGCCGAAGTTAATATTTACCCGCCCGCAGAAAAAGGAGAGACTTTTATATTATGTTCCGATGGTTTTTGGGAGTATATTAAAGAAAAAGACTTGTTACAACTGTCCTCTCCACACAGTGGTCTAGATCAGCTTAAAAAAGTAGCTAAAATGGCTCACCTACGAGCAAATGGCAAAGGCGATAATATTACTGTGCAATGGGTAAGATGCCTTTAGGAACGAGGTTTTAATAGTATTCGAAAGTTTGGCGTAGGATTTTGGTTTTACAGAGGTGCTAGAAAAACAGGCGCATAGCAGGCTATGTAACTGTTTGGCTAGTGCCTCTGTGAAGCCAAAAGACAAGTCAAGATTCGTATGTTATTGAATCCTCGCTCCTTAGGGCGTCTCTATTAATTCTGTCTGAGCAGATATGCGCTTAAAATCTTTGAGAACAAGGCG
>DAOWHF010000018.1:0-6755 GCA_030641565.1 Methylomarinum sp. | reverse complement strand
GTCGTACCAATCCCTCTCATTTTAAATATGGGTTGCGTGATACTGGCACCATCAACCTCTAGTGCGGGACTATAGTTATCAATATCTGCCAGTGTTTGTGAACCTGTTATTCTTATAAACTCTTTATTGAAAGAATTTATCGTTATAGGCACATTTTGTAATAATTCTTCTCGGCGTTGAGAAGTGATGACAATATCTTCAAGCTTAGTTAATTGCTCAGCTTTAAGTTTTGGAGACGTTATTACTGAACAGGTAATAACGACTATTATGGTCAGGTTCAGGTGCATAGCCCCTCCTTATTGCAATTATTAGAAGCATTAATAAATACTCTTTTAGAGCTTGTATAATATTTATCTAACTATCTAATAATTTTATGCCGCAATATAGGAGCATAAACCCTATAATATCTAAGGTATAACAAGCCCCAATCGACATGCTTCAAGTGCAGCTTCCGCACGGGAATTAATATTTAATTTTTGATAAATATTTTGGATATGTTCGGCAGCCGTATTTGCTGAAATATTAAGGTTACTGGCAACTTCTTTTCGTGTAAGGCCTTTAGCTATTAGCGTCAATGCTTCGGTTTCACGTCGCGTTAGATTATGTTTTTGAGCTTGCGTGGGTTGATTGAAATGTGCCAACAAGCGTCTAGCAATACTCGAGGATAAAGGCGGATTACCTATAATAATTCCCCTAATCTGTTTTTCCAGTTCGTCACGAGAGAGATCTTTTAATAGATAGCCGTTTGCTCCTGCACGTAATGAATCAAACAAATGTTGATCGTCATCATAGATGGTCGCCATAACAATATATGTCTGTGCATTTAAACTGATGATTTCTTTTACCAGGTCAATACCCGACCCGTCAGGTAAACTGATATCAATTAAGGCTAGATTAAAATTCTTTTGAGCAATTAATGCGCTTGCCTGAGACAATGTTGCTGCCTCTTCAATACTGGCTTGTTCAAAAATCTTATGCACAATCTCTCGTAAAAGCTCTCTGGCATAGACATGATCATCAACAATTAAAACTGATTGCATATTATTTTTCCATATAGGGTAATGTAATTGTTAATTTTGTACCTTTGTCCCACGCAGATGTAACATCCAAGGTTTCCCAATTTATATCAGACTTTATTTCTTTTGCACGGGTATGCAGACTACAAAGGCCTGTATTTGCTTGCCACTGAGATGAATCTGAACTAATTCCATCATCAATGATAATAATTTGTAATTTATTATCTTTTTCATTAATACAAATATCAATCGTCTGAGGATGAGCATGTTTCAAAATATTGGTAATAGATTCACGCAGGATACGATCTAGGTTTATACGTTGTCTAGGGTTTAAGCAATAGTTATCGGGGAATTCATCTATATTCCATAGTAACTTTACTTGGGCTGCATCGGTGCGTTGAACTATTTCTTCTCGCCAATTCGATAAAGTTGCATTAAAAGTAGCGAAGTTATCATCCCGCAATGAATAAATGGTTTCCCTTACACCTTTTAATGCATTTTTAGCAAGAATTGCATTTTCTTCTGATTCGGCTTTATGAATGAGTGTGAGTAATAATGCACCGACATCATCATGAAGATCCCTAGTAATTCTTTCGCGCTCTTGTTTTGCCTCATCTTCACGAATATTTTTCCAATTAATGCAATTAAGTGCATATGCTAAAGCTGATTCGATAAACCGTACATCATCCTTATTAAACAGTCTACCTCCTCTTTCTTTACCAGATATAACAAAATGTTGTTGACTGTTTAAAGAAGGTAACAAAATGTTTAATCCATTACTGCTGAGTCTAACAGAATCAATAGGTGGCGAGTGTAATTTTATAACTAAAGGCTGATAAATCTTATTCAAAATGTCAGGCCAACTGTTTTCAAATTGTTTTATCGATGAACTGCTAATGTAAGACTCAGTAAGTAAGGGAAAAAAGTCATCAACACGAGAACAACGAGGGTGAAAATTTTTAGTCCATAACCATTGACGAACTGGAAAATAGCACCAAGCGGTTATTAAAATAGCTATGCTTATTGATTTTAACGGACTGCTGTTAAACAGATAGATTAAAGATAAGTCGATTGCAATGACGCAACAACCAGAAAAAAACCATACCCAGCAGTTAAACCACCATTGTTCAATATCAAAAAGACGATATTGAATAACACCTAATATTAATCCAATATAAAGCAATAAAATAATTAACTGTGCTACCCATACGGGGAGTAGTGGCGGTTCCTTAAAAATTGTAGGTATAAAATACAGAATAAGCGCGCAGCCAATACATAACGTTAAGGTTAATAAAAACCAGCGTATTGAAGCTCTGGCTACTGGATTATTTTTATGTATAACCCACTGTCGTCGCCCGATAAGGAAACCCAATACCGAAGATGCAATATAGGGTAGAAAATAAAATGTATGGATTGGAATTTCAAACCATTGCAGAGACTCATTCAACCAGACTAAAAATATAGCAATAAAACCAATTAATGCAAAAGGTTTGTCAGCTAATTTGCTAGGATAATAGCAAAGTAAAATTGAGGCAGAATAGGCAAACGTAATATTGCCCAGATGATTAAGATCAGCTAAAAATTTGAACTGTGTAGGCTCAATAACTAGCTCTCGATTAGAATAAACCGCCAGGCAACTGGCCCCCAACATAAAACCGAAACCACCAATTGCTATTATTCTTGCTTCAATTTTTCCACGTCGAAACACCCAGATCCATAAGCCAACATAAAAACCAAAACCTGCAGTGGTTAATAAAACCCAATACTGGAAGGGTAAATAATTGATGGGTCTGATCGGTAATGGTTCAAGCTTTAACACCTTGTTATCTAATAATATTATTGAAACAACTGGTTGAGACAAAATACTGTATAACTTACGTTGATGCGCTATAAACTGATTGTATTTATGATAAGTCGTAAAATTATCCGGTTCTTCCATAATGGATAATGAACCAAGAGATTGCCATTGATACCCTTTGGCTGCAATAGCAATAATCGTATCACCTATTTTTAGTTTCTCTTGTGCTGACTTTGTATGAATAGCAGATACTTGAATACCTTTTCCATCCTCAGAAGCAATTAAGCTGATACCAAGATAAGGCTGGTGTGTGATCAGCCAAAGACTGGCTAAAGCACAGATTAAATAAACCAGTCCAGCAGAATAAACCCATGTTAATGGAGCCAACCTAGGCAATAGTAAATTTTTAAAATCATTCATATCATATGATGGAACTAATGAATAAGTGAGCTGATTATTACGGTGTTGCAATTTACAGTCTAACTTCCAGTATAGTCACCAATAGTTTAGATGATTGAAAACTTTACAGTCAGAAATCACTCAAAACATAGTTACACATACTGCCCAGCACACCACCCCGATGCCCAGGCCCACTGAAAATTATACCCTCCCAGCCAGCCTGTCACATCCAACACTTCTCCTACAAAATACAACCCTGAAACGGACTGGCTTTGCATGGTTTTTGATGAAATAGCCGAGCAATCTACCCCGCCCAAGGTCACTTCGGCTGTTCTATAACCTTCTGTACCGTTAGGTTTTATCGTCCAACTTTCTATATTTTGTACTATTTCTGCAAGCTGCTTGTTTGAAATATCTTGTAATGAACATGAGAGTAATTTCTGCTCAATCAACACATCGATTAAGCGCTTGGGTAACCATTCTGCCAAAATAGTTTTTAACTGCATTTTAACTTTATTATTGCGCTTTTCTAACAACATTTTACTAACATCCAGCTCAGGCAGGAAATTTACAGTAATCGCCTCCCCTGCTTTCCAATAAGATGATATTTGTAAAATGGCTGGCCCACTTAATCCTCTATGGGTAAACAACATATTCTCTTTAAAACTTTGCTGTTGATTGCTCACTACACAAGGCACAGCAATACCTGATAAAGGTGAATACTTTTCTTTATCATCCGGTTGCAAGGTAAATGGTACTAACGCTGCGCAAACAGGCAGTACATTAATATTAAACTGCTCAGCCAGCTGATAACCGAAAGCGGTTGCCCCCATTTTAGGGATAGACAAACCACCCGTTGCAACAACAAGTGATTGACACTGAATACTGTCTTTATCTGTCTTTAACTGAAATTCGTGCTCAGCTATTTTAGTCACTTTTTTAATTTCACAATTAAGTCTAATTTTGACATTAACTTTCTCGCACTCAGCCAACAACATGCTTAAAATATCTTTTGCACTATCATCACAAAACAACTGTCCATGACTGCGCTCATGAAAAGGGATTTTATATTGATCAATCATTGCCAAAAAATCCCATTGAGTAAATCGACTTAATGCAGATTTACAAAAATGCACATTTTGGGAGATAAAGTTCTCTGCATCAACCGAGTAATTCGTAAAATTGCATCGCCCTCCTCCGGACATAAGAATTTTCTTACCTGCTTTATTAGCATGATCTAACACTAAAACACTGCGTCCTCGCTTTCCTGCTTCAATCGCACACATTAGCCCCGATGCCCCTGCACCAATTATCACTACATCAATTTTTTGCATTATCTCGCCTTACACATTAGATAAATAAATAACAGAATGCTATATTGCAAGGCTGATCTCCTATTTTTATAAAGCTACTATTTTAACAACTTCTTTAAACCTAACCTAAGGCACTTACAATGGATGGAACAGGTTCTCAGTATTTAATGGATATTTTAGCATTGTTACTGGCTACAGTGATTGTAGTCCCAGTATTTCATGCGATACGCCTTGGTGCCATTCTGGGTTATCTAACAGCAGGTGCCATTCTGGGACCCTGGGTTCTAGGAATTATCACAGAAGTTGAAGAAACCCGTCACCTCGCTGAATTTGGTGTTATTTTTCTGCTTTTTATACTGGGTATTGAGCTTAAACCCGATAAACTATGGCAAATGCGCAAGCTAGTCATTGGTCTAGGCTCTGGACAATTATTAATTACCGCCGGCATACTTTATGTTGCCTCAGTTTGGCTGGGCTTATCACATCATGATGCCATTATTATTGGCTTTGGTCTGGCATTATCTTCCACTGCATTTTGTTTAAACCTGCTAGCTGAACGAGGTGGTATTGCTAGCACTATGGGGAAGATGTCCTTCTCAATTCTGCTACTACAAGACTTAGCCGTAGTGCCCTTATTAGCTTTAATATCAATGCTTGCAGGCGGTGAAGTCAATGCGGCAGAATCAGGAATAAACCTACTTTATGCCATAACAGCCATTACTATCTTACTATTAATTGGGCGTTACTTACTTAATCCCATTTTAGGAAAAATAGCAGCCAGTCAAGACCCTGAAGTCTTCATCGCTGTTGCAGTACTTCTGGTGTTAGGGGTTGCCTGGATCATGAAATCAGTAGGTCTTTCGATGGCATTAGGTGCTTTTCTAGCTGGTCTAATGTTAGCCGAATCCCACTACCGCCATCAGATTGAAGCCGACATCTTGCCTTTCCGCGGCATATTACTGGGTTTATTTTTTATGACAGTAGGTATGGGGATTGATTTTGATTTGCTATCGAATAACTTAGCTAACATTATCGGCTTAACCTTCGGCCTAATGACAATAAAAGCAACCGTAATATACACTCTGGTGCGATTAAACGGTGTACGACATGATATAGCAATTCAAACGGCTGTTTTATTAATACAAAGTGGTGAATTTGGTTTTGTTATGTTTGGATTCGCAACATCATCAGGTATTTTAGATCCGCAAATCAACCAGCTGTTAACGGTAATTATTGCATTGAGCATGGTGTTTACGCCATTTTTAGTAAAAATCACTAATGCCTTATTACTAAAATTTCACAAACCAAAAACAACTGATAATTATTATGATGAATTTATTGATCACTCTCAAGATCATGTTATTTTGGCGGGTTATGGTCGCGTTGGCGCAAGGAGTGGTGCCATCTTAAATGCAGCCGAGGTGCCTTATATTGCTATTGATATGGATCAAAAACGCATTAAAGCTGCACGCGCCCAAGGCTTTCCAGTCTTTTATGGCGATGCCTGTAATGTAAAAGTACTACGCTCAGCAGGGGCTGACCGAGCAAAAATGATTGTCATCTCCTTGGATAACCCTAAAAACATCGACCGCATGATCCCTCTGATGCGCCAATATTACCCTGACATGCCCATTCATGCTCGCGCCACAGACAGACAGCACTGCGCCGATTTAATCAGTCAAGGGGTCAACACAACAGTATCAGAAACCTTAGAAGTTAGTTTACGCCTAACAGAACAGGTATTGTTGGGTAGTGGAGTTAATACTGAAGATGCTAAAAAAGTCATCAATGAATTTAGAAACGATTATTACCAAGATGTAGTACAAAAAATGACTGAAAATAAAGTCGTAATGGGTGAATTAAAGCACTAAGAAAGAGACATCCGTAGCCAGTGTTCATTCAGCTTACTAAACTTTTTCCGCTTACCAAAAAGGAAGGTAAAATTGGGTTTCTCGTTAACGCCCTATTTCCAAGCCTCACCTAAAAACTTGCTGAAAAAGTCACAATTCATCTCCTCTGAGTGCATTCCTCGACCCTCTATCCACAAGTGTAAACAGCCTATCAATATCATTTTTCTGACTAGAAGACAGATGTCCGCGCACTTTAACTAATTCAAAATCCAATTGATCAGTTATTCTGAAAAAGTCCTGATACAACTCATAATTATTAAGACGCTTATTTTTCTTTGATCGATAGTCATTTGCCTCAAACCGATCACGCCGTCCTGGT
>DAOWHF010000217.1:0-2158 GCA_030641565.1 Methylomarinum sp. | reverse complement strand
TGGAATTACGACTGGCATTCTGGGTCATGATGGGCATACCGATTGCTTTTCTAGGTTCATTTCTTATCTTGCCATCACTGGGTGTGACGCTGAACATGATTTCCCTGTTTGCTTTTATCATTGCGCTGGGAATTGTGGTCGATGATGCCATTATAATTGGTGAAAACATTTATCATTATCGACAAGATGGATTGCCGCCTATGGAAGCTGCAATAAAAGGCGCACAAGATATGGCTGTGCCGGTTACTTTCAGTATTTTGACCAATATTGCTACCTTTATGCCTTTGTTTTTTATGCCTGGCGTGATGGGGAAAATATTTTTTATGATTCCGACCGTGGTGGTTACGGTATTTTTGATTTCACTGGTAGAGAGTCTATTTATTTTACCCAATCATCTCGGCCATCTAGGACCGATAAAAAAACAGGGCTTACAGGCATGGATTCATCAAAAACAACAGGTTTTCAGTCATGCATTCAGGTTCTGGGTTAATCACAAGTACGGTAATTTTTTAGAGTGGATACTTAATCACCGTTATTTAACAGTTGTTGCTGCTTTTTCTTTGCTGCTTGTTACGCTGTCTTATGCGGGTAGTGGTCGTATGGGCATGTCCATGTTTCCAAAAACAGAATCTGATTATGCCAAAGTGACTATTAGTTTACCCTATGGCTCAGCTATTGAAAAAACCAAAGTTGTGGTTCAACAGTTGATAAAGACAGCCACTCAAGTTGCCGAAGACAGTGGCCAGGCAAAGCAGTTGGTCAAAGGTATTTTTGCTGATATTGGCATAACAGGAAGCCATAAAGCCATCATCAGTGTTTATTTGACTGATCCAGACATTCGTAACAAAATCTTGAGCACCGAACAATTCACCCAAAAGTGGCGAGCTTTGACGGGAAATATAACCGGTGTTGATACCTTGTTATTTGAATCAGATGCGGGGGGACCGGGCTCAGGTTCAGCCATTACGGTTGAATTGAATCACCGTAATCTGGATGTGCTGGAAAAAGCTAGTGAGCAACTGGCTAATGCACTGCGTGCCTACCCTATGGTCAAAGATGTTGATGATGGCTTTAGTCCAGGCAAGCAGCAGTATGATTTTAGCCTGTTAGCGGAAGGAAAAAGCCTGGGGCTGGATGAATTAACCGTGGGACGGCAGATTCGTGATGCCTTTTATGGTGCAGAAGTCTTGCGTCAACAACGTGGTCGAAATGAAATTAAAATCATGGTCAGATTACCAAAGTCTGAACGTTCTTCCGCCATGGACATGTATGATTTTTTATTATGGACGGATGATCATACTGAAATCCCGGTTAAGGAAGTTGTAAAGATCAAAAAAGGACGTGCCTATACCGAAATTAATCGACGCAATGGCCGCCGAAATGTACAGGTTAAAGCCGATGTTACCCCACGAAGCAAAGCCGGTGAAATAATCAACGATCTGGAAGCCACTGAATTGGCACAAATGACCAAGCAATACCCTGGCTTGCAATACAGCTTTCAAGGCCGGCAAGCAGACATGTCGGAGAGTGTGGGTAGCCTAAAGCTCAGTTTTGTATTCGCAATACTAGCTATCTATGCCATGTTGGCTATCCCATTTCAAAGCTATAGTCTTCCACTGATTGTGATTGTCAGTATTCCCTTTGGTATTATTGGTGCTATTTTTGGGCATTTAATAATGGGCTATGGTTTAAGTATACTCAGTCTATTAGGCATCGTTGCACTCTCAGGTATTGTAGTTAATGACTCGCTGGTTCTTATTAACCATGCAAACCTGTTACGCCACGAACACCCCGATAAAACCGCTGCAAACATTATTAAAATGGCAAGTATTCAACGCTTCAGACCCATCATACTTACCACAATGACCACTTTCTTTGGTCTTATGCCTATGATTCTGGAAACCTCACGTCAAGCCAAAATTCTGATACCTATGGCTATCTCTATCGGTTTTGGCATAGTCTTCGCCACCCTGATTACACTAATATTGATTCCTTCGCTTTATCTGGTTGTGGATGATTTGCACAAAAAACAACCAAGCTAAATAAACTTTGTGTCCTCTATACTCCGCGCGATTAAGTTTTCGACTTTTATCTTGAGTTGAGACAACAAATAACTCAAACTTGCATATAATATTTTTAGAGTCGCTTTACAATGCAT
>DAOWHF010000252.1:0-6069 GCA_030641565.1 Methylomarinum sp. | reverse complement strand
ATTGATCTATCGGGGGCTGTGGGCCGGATGATTGCCGCCGTGCTCTTGGGCTTGGCCGAGATCGAATTGGAATACCGTCAGCAACGTCAGATGGCTGGGATCGAAGTAGCCAAAACAAAGGGTGTCTACAGAGGAAGGAAAAAAGTTTTATCTACTGGAAATGTGACACTGCTAAAGCAAAGAATAGCAAAAGATGAGACTAAAACTCATTTGGCAAAGGAATTTGGAATCAGCCGTGAAACTTTGTATCAGTACTTGAAAATAGATAGTTAACCAGCGCTATGTCCCGCCGTAGCTTATTGACTTTATCTGAACGTGAATCATTATTGGATTTCCAGAAATGCTGGACGGGTTTATTCAACACTATACATTTTCCGACCCAGATATTGCCGCTATCCAGCAAAGAAGAGGGGATCATAATCGACTCAGCTTTGTGATTCAATTATGTTATTTACGGTTTCCTGGAATTGCATTACCAACTGATGCAGAACCACCAGTCACATTCTTCGTGTCTCAGTGCCTTTGTGTGAATTATTCTTTGTTTGTTATTCAAGAGAATTAAACCAGCTTGACTTTATTTTCTGATTTTTTATTTTGTCAGGTGATAAAATCAGTGGTTTATTTGTGCCTTTCTATAAACTTAATCCCCATAATTGTATGTCTGAAATAGAGTCTTTTTTTGGTAGCGACGGTTCGTTATCAAAAATAATTCCAGGTTATTTACCGCGAACGCCACAGCTTGAGATGGCAAACTCTATTGCAGAGGCCATTGAAACCAATAAAAACCTGATTGCAGAGGCCGGTACAGGCACAGGAAAAACCTTTGCTTATTTGGTGCCCGCCATTTTTTCCCGCAAGAAAGTTATTATTTCAACAGGGACCAAAAATCTTCAAGACCAGTTATTCAATAAAGATTTACCTATTGTTAGAAAGGCGATAAAAGTGCCTTTTAAATCGGCTTTATTAAAAGGCAGAGCAAATTATTTATGTATTTATCGCTTAGAAAATGCGATGAACAGCAGTTTTGGTTTTAGTAAGGATGATGCCGCAGCTTTGGCAAGTATTAAAGCATGGTCAAAGAAAACTAAAGTAGGTGATATTTCTGAAGTATCAGATGTAGATGAGTCTGATCCGGTATGGTCACAAGCCACTTCATCGGTTGATAATTGTATAGGGCAGGAGTGTCCTGACTATGCGGAGTGTTTTTTAGTTAAAGCGCGTAAAAAAGCACAAGAGTCTGAAATTATTGTTGTTAACCATCATTTGTTATGTGCTGATTGGTCTTTGCGGGAAACAGGCTTTGGTGAACTTTTACCTGATGCTGAAGTGGTTATTATTGATGAAGCGCATCAGTTATCAGGCATAGCGTCTAATTTTTTAGGTGTTTCAGTCACTGCTAAACAGCTTAATGAATTGGCGACCGATACCTTGGCTGAATATTTTAAAGATGCCAAAGATATGCCTAACTTGCGTACAGCTTGCGAAGATTTACAGTTTGAAGTTAAAGATTTACGCTTGGCTTTTGGGATGGAAATTAGGCGAGGAGAATGGAAAGATATTGAAGATAACCCCAAGATTGCCAATGCGATAAAGTCAGTCTATGAACAGTTAGAAAGACTTAGTGAGCAACTATTATTAGCTTCAGTCAGAACAAAAGGTCTGGAATCCTGTTTTGATCGGGTGGAGGAATTAGAATCTCAATTAGATAGCTTGATTAATGATGATAGTGGTAAATGGATACGCTGGTATGAAACGCACAGTAAGTCATTAACTTTAAGTAAGACACCTCTTGATATAGCCGCAGAGTTTAAGTCTTTTATGCAGCAGCATAAAGCAAGCTGGATTTTTACTTCGGCAACCTTAAGTGTTGCTAATAACTTTACCCATTTTTCAAAAGGGCTGGGTTTATATGATACCGAAAGCAAAAGTTGGGAAAGTCCTTTTGATTTTGAGTCACAATCTTTGTTTTATCATCCTAAAGGCCTGCCTAAACCCACAGAACCCGATTTTACAGAGAAAGTCGTCGAATTTGCCATTCCTGTTTTAGAAGCCAGTAAAGGACGGGCCTTTTTTCTATTTACTAGTCATAGAGCATTAAGAATAGCGGCTGAAATATTAGAGGACAGAATTGATTACCCCTTACTAGTACAAGGAACCCGTGCAAAAGCTGTTTTATTGGAACAATTTAAAGAAAAAGGCAATGCGATTTTATTAGCAACATCCAGTTTCTGGGAGGGTGTTGATGTCAGGGGCGATGCACTATCATGCGTTATTATTGATAAGTTACCATTTGCCTCTCCGGGTGATCCTGTTTTAAAAGCGCGTTTAAATGCGATGGAAAAACAGGGTCAAAATCCATTTTTTGAGCACCAACTGCCCACTGCGGTGATTGCCTTGCGTCAAGGGGTAGGACGATTGATTCGTGATGTCAATGACAGCGGTGTTTTGATGGTGTGTGACCCGCGCTTATTAAAACGTGCTTATGGCCACATGTTTTTAAATAGCGTACCAGCGATGAAAAGAACCAGAGAAATTGAAGGTGTGCGTGAGTTTTTCAGCATACAAGATGAAAAACATAATAAAGATGAGTGAAAGCGTGAAATTATTAGCAGTAGAAACATCAACCGAAGCATGTTCAGCCGCCCTACATATAGATGGTGAGGTGAGGGAGCGGTTTGAGATTGCACCAAGAGAACATACTAAATTGATTTTACCCATGATTGATTCTTTACTTGCCGATGCGCAATTAAAGCCTCAGCAACTGGATGCATTAGCTTTTAGTCGCGGGCCAGGGTCTTTTACAGGGGTTAGAATATCGACAGGGATTATTCAGGGTATCGCTCTAGGTGCTGATCTACCCGTTGTGCCTGTTTCAACTTTAGCGGCTATTGCCCAACATTATCTTAAAAACACAGATAAAGATTGTGCATACACAGCAATGGATGCACGTATGGGCGAAATATTCTGGGCTGCTTATCAAAAAAACAGCCAAGGCTATGCTGAATTAATCGGAGAAGAGGCGGTCACTTTAGCAGAAAATGTCGTTATTCCAAGCATACAGGGTGTAGGGATAGGCTCTGGCTGGGGTGTTTATCAACAGCAGTTAACAGATCGTTTGGGCGCTTTAATATTAGATATTGAAGTGGATCATTTACCAAGAGCCTCAGCAATTGCTGACTTAGGTGTTATAGGGTTTAATCAAAACAAAGCTGTTGATGTGGAAAAAGCGATGCCAGTCTATTTGCGTGATAAAGTCGCAAAAAAAGAATCAGAAAGATAGGGTACAATAGCCTCTTTTGATCAATGCATGTACGCTATATCCGATGGCTCAATATTTTCAAATTCACCCAGAGAACCCACAGCAACGTTTGATTCATCAAGCTGTTGATATTTTGCGCAATGGGGGCGTGATTGTACTGCCAACGGATTCATCTTATGCATTAGCCTGCCAAATTGGCGATAAGCGTGCGTTAGATAAAATCAGGCAGATACGTCAATTAAATGATAGCCATAACTTTACTTTAATTTGTAAAGACCTGGCTCATGTTTCTAATTTTACAAAAATAGATAACGATGCTTACAGATTGATTAAATCATTAACTCCAGGGCCTTTTACATTTGTTTTAAATGCAACTAAAGACGTGCCTAAACGCCTTCAGCACCCTAAGAAAAAGACTATCGGTATTCGTGTACCTGATAACAATGTTGCCCAGCTAATTGTTGATGAGTTAGACCAGCCATTATGTACAACATCACTCATCTTGCCTAATGCAACAACGGCAGAAACTGATCCGTATGATATTAGAGAAAAACTAGAGCATGAGTTAGACCTGATTATTGATTTTGGGGTCATAGAACCTCAAGAAACTACCATAATTAACTGTATTGATAGTGATATTGGAATTCTAAGGCAGGGAATTGGTCAAGCACCTATGTTGGGTTCATTATCATGATGAATGAACTTTCCTTAATTCAGCGTATCGTGGTGTGGGTATTACCTGTTATTTTCGCCATTACTGTGCATGAAGTTGCGCATGGTTGGGTAGCAAAAAAACAAGGGGATAAAACAGCATTAATGCTGGGACGATTAACATTAAACCCTTTTAAGCATATCGATTTACTGGGAACCATTATTATTCCGGGGTTACTATTATTGTCATCTACTGGATTTATTTTTGGCTGGGCAAAACCGGTTCCTGTAGACCCTAGGAATTTTAAGAACCCAAAAAAATCAATGGCTATCGTCGCCTTAGCAGGGCCAGTCGCTAATTTATTGATGGCAATTATGTGGGCCTTAATCGCACGTTTAGGTGTAATTATTGAGGTGGAAGTTGTGTCTTTGCCTTTGATTTATATGGGCGTGGCTGGTATTTCGATTAACCTGGTTTTAGCTTTAATTAATTTAATACCTATTCCTCCTCTTGATGGCAGTCGCATAGTATCGGGGATTTTGCCGGATAAACTGGCTTGGCAATATAATCGTTTAGAACGCTTTGGTTTTGTTATTTTATTGATTTTACTTTGGAGTGGCGGGTTAGGTTATATATTAGGTAACCCTATGTTTTATGCTCAGAAATTATTTTTTAGTTTGGCTGGTTTGTAATTGATAATAACCAATTAGAGGGCACGTGGCAGAATTAAAGGTTGAATCAAACAGTATTGAAACGCTTGAGCTACCGATTGCTTTAGTTGAAGGTTCTCCATTTTTGGATATGCCTGAAGACTTATATATTCCACCAGATGCCCTTAAAGTCTGTTTAGATGCATTTGAAGGTCCTTTGGACCTTTTATTATATTTAATCAGGAAGCAAAATTTAGATATTCTGAATATTCCTATTTCTCATATCACTACCCAATATATTAGCTATATTGAGATGATGAGTGAGCTGAATTTAGAACTAGCCGCAGAATATTTATTAATGGCAGCATTATTGGCTGAGATTAAATCCAGAATGCTACTACCAAGACAGAAAGATGCCGAGGAAGATGAAGATGACCCCAGGGCTTTCTTAATTAGAAAACTGCAAGAATATGAGTGTATAAAAAAAGCAGCAGAAGAGATTGAGCAGTTGCCCAGGTATGAAAGAGATATTTTTGATACTATGGTGGAAGTATCAGATATTAAAGTAATAAAACAGCAGCCTGATGTAGAGTTGAAAGATATATTATTAGCATTTCAAAACGTGCTTAAACATGTTGAACAACTAAGCCATCATCAAATAACTAAAGAGCCCCTATCAGTCCGTGAACGAATGGCAGCCATTTTGGAAAAACTTAACAGGCCAGATAGCCTCGCTTTCTCAGCGCTATTTACCCGAACAGAAGGAAAAGGAGGGGTGGTTGTCTCGTTTCTTGCCATCCTCGAGCTCAGTAAGGAAGGATTTATCGAAATCATCCAGTCCGAACCCTTTGCCGAATTACGAGTTAGAGCAAGAACCAGTAATTGATGCAGAAATAGTCAAACCTAAGGCAAAAAGAATAAAGCCAGAAAAGGCAAAAGAAACGACTGTTAATAAAGAATCGTTAAAAAAACATCAAAAGCAGCAAGAAGTAGAATTAAAAACAAAAAATGAGCGGGATTTAGCCAAAAAAGTAGAAGCAGAACTAAAACCAAAGATAGAAGCTGAGCTAAGAAAAAAACTGGAAGCAGAACTAAAACCAGGATTGATTGCAGAGCTAAAGCAAAAATTAGCGCTAGAAGCTAATCAAAATACAGAGTATGGAACTCGGGATCCAATAGAATTAAATATGGACACTAAACAAATCGTTGAGGCTATTTTATTCGCAGCCGATAAGCCTATGACCATAAAACAGGTTCAAGCAATCTACCCCGAACTTGAAAGACCTGAGCTACAGGACATACAAACTGCAATAGATTCGATTATAGAAGACTATGCACCCAGACCAGTTGGTTTACAGCGCTTAGCAAGTGGATACCGATTTCAGGTACGAGATGGTTTTTCCTATTGGGTTTCGCGTTTATTTGAAGAAAAACCACCGCGTTATTCCAGGGCGCTATTAGAAACAATGTCGATTATTGCTTACCGACAACCCGTTACTCGCGGTGAT
>DAOWHF010000319.1:0-5639 GCA_030641565.1 Methylomarinum sp. | reverse complement strand
GCCATCAATTCGGCTAAAAATCACCGCTCATATTTCTTCCATAAAATGATAACTATAAGAAATTGATGAAAGGAAAAACCTTTTACACTAGCGATATAGCCGTTGCCCTAAAATACGATGGACAACAGGCGCCGAAGGTAACTGCTAAAGGTGAAGGCATTAGTGCAGAGCAAATTCTGGAGATTGCTGAAAAACATGGTATTCCTTTACAAAACGAACCTGAATTGGCCCGAATTCTTGCGCAAGTCCCTTTAGGTGAAGAAATTCCACAAGCACTTTACGTGGCTGTTGCCGAGGTTATTGCCTTTGCTTATTTCCTTAGTGGCAAAACACCTGACACTGATAAATCGTAAAGTGGTATAGGGATAGCATTTTCCAACATTTTTTCACACTCCCGATGTACCGTGTTATATCTGATAATGGAAAACACTGTCACTATTCCACCCTACGTTAATTAACCATCATTCCGTATATAAATGACTATTAAAGAAGCATTAACAACCTTACCGCAATATATATTACCCCATCACTTTCTGTCTAAGGTAATGTCTAAGTTCACCCATTCAGAAATTAAAGTATGGAAGAACTTAATGATCAGTCAGATCATTAAAATATACGGCGTTGATATGTCTGAAGCTAAAGAACAAGACATTAATAACTTCGCCAGCTTTAACAAATTCTTTACCCGCGAGCTTAAAGCCGATGCCAGACCTATAACTCAAGCTGATAATGCTATTGCTTGTCCGGCTGATGGCGCGGTTAGCCAGGCAGGGTTGATCGAGCAAGGCAATATTTTTCAGGCTAAAGGCAAGTCTTTTACAGCCACCGAACTGTTAGGTGGTGATGCAGCTAGAGCAAAACCATTTGAAAATGGTGCCTTCACCACTATCTATCTATCCCCTAGAGATTACCATCGTCTACATATGCCTATCAAAGGTACATTAACCGAAATGATACATGTTCCAGGCAGATTGTTTAGTGTTAACAGCGCAACGACAAACTCAGTACCAGGCCTTTTTGCTAGAAATGAACGCGTAGTCTGTTTATTTGATACCGAATTAGGCCCAATGGCATTAATTCTTGTCGGTGCTATTTTTGTTTCTAGCGTTGAAACTACTTGGCATGGTGTTGTCACACCACCAAGCATTGAATCAGTTCGCTCTTGGCAATACCAAGATGACGCACCTGTGATAGAAAAAGGTGCAGAGATGGGGCGGTTCAATATGGGATCTACTATTATTGTACTTTTTGGTAAAGATGCGGTTGAGTGGGATGCTAATTTAAAAGCAGGGAAAAGAGTTAAGCTTGGTGAGATGATTGGAAAATCATAAAACATTATAGCGAACAAAAATCTGTACGGCATAAATATATAGCCGTATTTCCCCCTCTCCCTTAAGAGGGGGAAATACGGCACTTGAACTCATGTATAATTTATCCCAATTTTCACAGGTTCAATGCCAAGTTGTTAAACCTACCGTATTACACCCCCCTGGTGTATAGACCAACTCAGAGTCATGAACAATAAAAATACACTTGCTCAAGAGCAGCTCACTAAATTACGCACGGCACTTGCTATTTCCCAAGGTACAAAACTATTATCCACCCTCAGAAAAGAATACGAAGGTACAGTCTCTCATGATCAGGCTAAACGGGTCACCTATCTAACCGAGCTATTTTCACGGATTCATCGTGAAATTTTTCATGACTGGAAAAAACAGGCTACTGCTGAACATCGTCCCGGCACAATGCCAATTGGTAAAAAACGTATTGCCTTTCGATTAACCATTGAGCAACTGGTTTTAGATGGTGATCACAACAAAGATACTGCAATTTTTGATAATAATGGCTTCATTATCAATACCGATAACATCGCAGAAAGACTCGCTGATTTTTACCATAAAATGCGTAAAGTAAGACCTTTTTCTTATGGCAACAGGATTACATTAGACTTTTTTGTCACTGCACTAGGTAAGCTGCCTGCGTTTAAAAGCGTTTACGAACAAGGTATTGATTTTAGACGACTAGAAGCATCTGATGCAGTTGCCCTGCATCACCCAAGCAGTGATTATGCGGCTATAACTACTGCATTTCAACATGCTTTAGATCCAAATCGAATTAAAAGCTTACAAAACCAAGCTAATGACTATGGCGTTTGGCCTGAAAACAAAGTATTTGTATCAGGCGTTCCCTTTTTATCTCACACCACTGACACTGGTATTACCTGCCTTGTGTTGGTTAATGGCGGATTAGTTCCTCTTGATGCCATAAAAGATAAAATTTTTGTAGCAGGCAGACAATTTGCCGACAACCCTGTTGATGCTTCAAAACATATCATTGGTTACCTACCTAACACTGAATCACTAAGATTAATCGACAAGACTGATATAGACGGCATTAGCATTACGCCTAATGAAACACCACCTTTATTCTGTCTAGATATTAATGTACTTACTGGCCTACGCTCTCCCAGTCACACCGAATTATTAGAGCTACTTAAACAATGTGAGAGTGATGATAAATACATCATATTTACACTGGCTAATAACGAAGAGCTAAAAAGTAAATTATTAAATGCCGCCAAAGGCGATGAGCGCCTCATAAGAACTGTAGAAATTGCTTATAGCCGACTGAGCAAAATCAGTAAAAAACTGGATGATGCCATAGAAATTATTTTTAATGGCAAATCGCCTGCAACACATCCCAAGTTATTTATGAGTATGGGCGGTGCTGGCTCTGGTAAAACAGCCGTTGAAGAAATAGCTGAAGCGCACTGTGGCGATAATTATGTAATTGCTTCACTTGATGAGTTCCGTAAAATCAGTGATCTATACACGGTATTAACAGCGGCAAACCATCATAGTGATGATTATGTCTATGTAGAGCCTTTTGCCAATAGATTACGACAAATGGTCGCAGAACATGCTAGAAAATTACGCATAAATATTCTTTATGATGGTACATCCATCCCCTACCAACCCCGCTACTACGACATTGTTGAGCAATTTAAAGCCTCGGGCTTCCAAACTCAAATTACAGCGGTTGATGCATTTATCGTTAAACCCGAAGGGCGAGAAGATGAATTACCTCGGTCAGCGGTTATTTGTAGCGTTAAGTCGCGATATAAACAAACAGGAAGGGCTTTGCCCTGGGTTGTAACCGTAGATAAACACATACGTGCGCCACACGCCTTTCTGGCAGCCGTTCAGCACCAAAGTTTAGAAAAAATATCACTATTTGCCAATGATGGGGATATTGATAGACATTACCTAGTCGCAGAGAATTTTTCTTTTACCGACTTAGAAGTACAAACCTTACAACAACACCAACTGTCAGGCACTCTCTGTAATTATTTAGCAGACCTAATTAAAAGTCATGATGATTCGGTATTAAAAAAACTTGCCGCGGATAAAGAAGAAGACATTAAGTCACTTATCAGTAGAAACCCTGCATTTGAAGAGAATAATGTTGCCTACCAAATTTATAACAGCCGCTATGGCAACCGTGTATTGATTATTTACAACACACGAAGAATGGTTGATTTTATCGAAAAAAGACAATTAAACCCAAATGCCTCAGGTGAATCAGGCTTATTGCACAAACCAGAGTCTTTAGCTTTTGATGTTGATCCATTAGCTAAACAACCGTGGATCAAAAGATTACAAGGCTCCATAAATTAAGATAAACTCTCAATATCTATGATTTTATAAACTTCATAAGCCGGTTCTTGATAAGGATGTGTATGGATAAGCACCTTTACAACACCGGCAATTAAATCATCAGCACAAACCATTTCTACCTTATACTCTGCAACTCGTTCAACTTGACCTTGAGCACCTAAAAAAGGCTGACTACCCTCTAAAGCTCTAAATTGCCCTTCCCCTAAAACCTGCCAACAACAGTGATCGTACAAACCAATTCGTCCAGCGCCTTTATTAAACAAAGCCTGTTTGACTTCTTCAAGGTGACTTTCTGGAACAAAGAAACACAATTTATGCATGATAAAAACTCACTTTATCTAGCCCCTTTTCCCCATAAAATAACTTCAATGGTATGGATGATAATGGTTATATCAAGAAATAAACTGTAATTTTTCACATAATACAAATCATATTGCAGTTTTTGAATCGCATCATATTCATTCGCACCATAGGGATAACATAGCTGCGCCCAACCCGTTATACCCGGTTTAACACGATGTCTTTTGCGATAATAAGGGATTTTTTCATCAAACTGGTCAACAAATTCAGGTCTTTCGGGACGAGGCCCAACAAAACTCATATTACCTTTAAAAACATTCCAAATTTGAGGTAATTCATCCAGCCTTATTTTTCGTATAATCGCCCCAACTCGGGTTACTCGATTATCATTCTCTTTAGCCCATTGCGCACCATTTAGTTCGGCATCTGTACGCATGCTTCTAAACTTAAGGACTTCAAAATTTTGATCATACTCACCTACTCGTATTTGTCTATAAAGAATAGGCCCTTTAAACCCGCTTTCAATATAAATAGCACAAGCTACTATTAGCATAAACGGCCAGCTAACAAGCAATAAAAGCAAACTAGCCAGAAGATCAACTGTTCTTTTGCCTAACACCCTTAATCCACCACTAGCAAACCCATCGGAGAACACAAACCAGCTAGGGTAAATATTTTCCAAATCAATCATTGATTTTTCTCTTTCATAGAAAGTCAGTAAATCAATAATATCTATTCCATAGACTTTGCAATCAAGCAAATCATCCATAGGAAAAGCACATCGCCTATCATCTAAGGCCAATACAATTTCGTCAATATCAAGTTCTTTGACAACAGATAAGATGTTTTTATATGATGAAATCACTTTGTGGTTATTTACAACCACTTCACTATCATTTAGCGCAATGCAAGCACAGACCTCAAAACCACGATGAATATAATTATCATTGCTAATGACTAATTTATTTGCATTTTCACCTGCACCAACGACAAGGATTCTCTTTTTTAAACTTGAGTTTTTTATGTATTTATAGAATAGATATCTACAAAAAAGAATACCTATAAAAGCCAATACAAATGTATATATCAACACACTTCGTGCAATATTAAACTCTGGAAATGAATAATAGATAATAAGCAACACGATCAGTGAAGAAGCAAAGCTGACACCTATCCTAGATAATAAATGAAAATCATCCCAGCTTAAACTGCGTCTATATAAACCAATACCTATATTTGCTATCGTTACAACTACAGCAAAAATAGCACTGGAAAGAATAATGTACTCATCCTCATACCAAGAGGAACTATAAAGAAAACGAAGCTCAGTCCCTAAATACATAGCAAAAAACAACACAACAATTTCAACCACAAATAACCCAACATACACGCTAGATAAATAATGACGAAATATCCTAATCACAGAAACCTCCAAAATTGAGCATATATACGTTAATCTTGATGTAGTAGATCATTCAGATATTTAATAGGTATAGCATAAGTAATTC
The DNA here is from genome assembly GCA_030641565.1 of Methylomarinum sp. Lineage (GTDB taxonomy): Bacteria > Pseudomonadota > Gammaproteobacteria > Methylococcales > Methylomonadaceae > QPIN01. The sequence continues at coordinate 154 of DAOWHF010000319.1, read as the reverse complement.
CACTCGGTTTAGATAAAACTGTTTCTTTACTTTCTTTAACAAACACTTTATTCACAATGCCAATGACACGCCCTGTTTCAGTGTTATAAACTGGGCTACCGCTATTTCCAGGATAGGCAGTTGCATCTAATTGATAAACTTTAAACGGATCTCT
>DAOWHF010000283.1:0-2352 GCA_030641565.1 Methylomarinum sp. | reverse complement strand
GAACAATGTCGCTGTGCCAGAAGTTGGCCTAAGGAAACCACAAAGTATACTCAGCAAGGTGGTTTTACCTGCCCCATTGGGCCCAACTAATCCTATAGGTTCGCCTGTTATAAGCTCAAAACTAACATTATTAAGCGCGGCTTTGCCAACATAAAAATGGCTAAGGTTTTGGCACTGTATCATTGGAGTATTCATATGCTTTGTCTCAACATGATCCAGCGACCTATGGCTAGTAAAACCAGGGTTTGTAGTAGAGGAATATAAGCTAATTGCAGAGTTTGCCATTCCGCGAGTTCAGATAGTTCTGACATTTGATAACCAGGAATAAGGATTTTTAAAACATCCAGCACAGGTAAGTAAGAGGACAACAGACTAATAATTCCCGCCAAAAAACTCCAAATCAAAATGGCCCATACGGTGGCTTGTCTGGCTGATTTAACGCTAGCGGATAATGCCGCCATCATGGCGGTAAATGGCAATAGAACCAAGATCAAGTTAATGACGATGGCTGTCGCGCTATTAAATGCGGCAGGTAAAAGGTTAATATCACGATAAATAGCCAATATTAAGACTGTCAACACAGTGATTAATACCAATAGCACCTGAATCACCATAACACCGGCAAACCGACCAAAGAACAAGCTGTCTCTACTTACACGTAAAGTTAAAAAACGCAAAGTGCCACGTTCTCTGTCTGAACAAGTCTGATCAGAAGCAATGGTAATACACAACAAAGGAAACATGACGAGAGCAAAACGCCAATACACACCAAATTCGGGTATTTGCCAATTCAGTAATGAGCCAAAACCGATAAATTCAAAAAAATTACTGCCTTGAGAGACATTTAGATTCTGCCCAAATAAGTCTGAGGCAAAGCGAATCGGATAGAGCAAAATAAAATACCAAACTATCGCAAAAGCGAGCAGATACAGCAGACCTTTTCGCGTTGAGAACAATCTCTTTAACTCAAATTGGCAGATAAGTAATACGGGGGTAAAAAAACCGCTGTGCATGGCTTTTCCTGTGGCTTAATGTAGAGCGGACTACAGTCCGCCCTTAATGCAATCTTATTATCATAGCGGACTAAAGTCCGCTCTACAAAAAACACAACCATCATTATAAAATTGATGGTTGCAATGGAGCTGCTTTACATCAAAAAAAGCCCAATGGATTAGTGTCATAACTAACTAAAACATTTTTAGTTTGTTGATAATGATCTAACATCATTTTATGCGTTTCACGCCCGACACCTGATTTTTTATAGCCACCAAATGCAGCATGTGCGGGGTATTGGTGATAGCAATTAACCCATACTCTGCCAGCTTGTATGCCACGCCCCATTCTGTGTATCCGGTTATTATCGCGGGTCCAGACACCTGCACCTAAACCAAAATCTGAGTCATTGGCTATTTGCAATGCTTCTGCCTCGTCTTTAAAAGTAGTGACAGATACTACTGGGCCAAAAATTTCTTCCTGAAACACCCGCATACTGTTACTGCCTTTTAATAGTGTGGGTTGAATATAATAGCCACCATCAAAACCATCTTCTATGGTTTCAACGTCACCACCAACTAATACCTCTGCCCCTTCATCTTTACCTATTTGTAAATAACTGAGGATTTTATCAAACTGTTGCTTTGATGCTTGCGCACCCACCATGGTTTCACTATCTAAAGGGTTTCCACGCTTGATTTGTTTTGTTCTTGCTATGACTTTAGCGATAAATTCATCATAAATGGATTCTTGAACTAATAGTCGTGACGGACAGGTACATACTTCGCCTTGGTTAAAGAAAGCCAGTACTGCACCTTCAACACATTTGCTTATAAACTCTTCTTCCTGATCCATAATATCTGCAAAATAGATATTAGGTGATTTACCACCCAATTCGACGGTCGATGGAATGATATTTTCCGCTGCGCATTTCATAATATGCGAACCAACTGGTGTAGAGCCGGTAAAGGCTATTTTGGCAATTCGGGTACTGCTGGCTAATGCCTGCCCTGCTTCTTTACCGTAACCGTTAACTATATTTAGCACACCTGCTGGTAGTAAATCTTGTATCAGTTCCATTAAAACCAAAATAGAAGCAGGTGTTTGTTCGGCAGGTTTTAAGACCACACAGTTTCCTGTCACCAATGCCGGAGCCAATTTCCAAGCTGCCATTAAAATGGGGAAATTCCACGGGATTATTTGCCCGACCACACCCAATGGCTCTTGATAATGGTAGGCAATGGTATTTTCATCTATATTGCTAAGCGCGCCTTCCTGGGCGCGAATACAACCGGCATAATAACGAAAGTGATCAACCGCTAAAGGAATATCAGCGGCCAGTGTTTCACGAATGGATTT
>DAOWHF010000346.1:0-12005 GCA_030641565.1 Methylomarinum sp. | reverse complement strand
TACCGTTTCTTTTTCAACACTATCGGCAAAAACTGTTACCGGACTACCGTCACTACGTAGTATCGTGGCATCAACCTGACGCCAATCAATATGCCGTTTTGAATTGCGTTCAATACGTTTCAGTTTCTTCTTAAAAGCAGCTAGCAGTGTTTGGGATTGTTTTTTACCGGTATGAGTCTGCGGATAAACCTGTATATACAGTTCGCCTTTATTCTCACCGATCAAGAAAGGTTGATTAAGCAAACGAACCTGTGTCCCAGTCTTTATCTGTTTAAACAATAGAGCGATATCCTCAGGATATAATCGGACACAACCATGACTCACCGCCATCCCAACTCCGTAGGGTTTATTTGTGCCATGAATTAAATACCCTGGAATTCCTAATCGTAGTGCGTAATCTCCTAAAGGATTATTCGGTCCTGCTGGTACAATTTTAGGTAAAGGATCGCCTTTTTTTGCATGCTCTAAGCGAATCGATTTTGGCACGACCCAACGAGGGTGCACCTTTTTTGCAATAACACTAGTTGTCCCGGTTGGAGTCTGCCAGCCTTCACGACCAATTCCAATTGGGAAGGTAATCACCTTATCGTTTTTATCTCCCGGAAAATAGAATAGCCGTTTTGCAGCCAAATTCAAAACAAGCCCTTTTCGAGGTACTTTGGGTAGAATAAATCTTAAAGGTAAACTAACGGTATGACCTTGTTCCGGTAGCCATGGATCGACATCAGGATTGGCAAGAATGATCTCATCAAAACCCAATCCGAAATAACGAGCAATAACAGGCAAAGAATCGCCTGCTTCTATTTCTAGTATCCCTGCTTGCCCCAAGACAGACTGTTTCTCGGTTAAAGAAAATTCGTGCTTAACCGCAGTTCTCGGATCGTCAGCCCATTGCAATAATGGTAAAGACTGACAAGCATTGAGTAGCACAAACGATAGCATCAACATTAGACGTTTGCCTAAAGGTTTTATGGCTATCAAAATCAACAATTGATTCAATGACATCTTGTTTATTATCGCTCAACGTGCTTACTTATGTTAAACCTCATATAATCCTGAGTAAAGTCGTAACCTACACATTTTAAATACTGCATATAAAAATAGACCCAAAAAGAGTATAAGATGAAATTATTTATCAGGCGATTACCACTATGCTTACTCTTCCTAATGTTTCTTAATGGTTGTGCCCATCATCAAACAGTGGATAGGCTCTATCCTTTGTGGGGCAAAGACATTATTCTGACTTCAGATGACAACCGTAGCCGGCATTTGCAAATAAAGCAACCGGAGCAAAGTGGTTTTGCCGAAGCTTGTATTCTAATAGTACATGGCATGAATGAATACATCGGCCGTTACGCAGAAATCGCTCACTATTTTGGCGATCGTTATATCGTCGCAGGTATAGACCTGACTGCTCACGGTCTCAGTAATCCCGTTTTTGCAACGGCTCAAAAAGTCCTGAAAACAGGAGCAACAAAACAAGATATCAGTGATGCATTTCTTGAGCAGGCACAATTACGTGATCTTCAGCCCATGCGTGATGACCTGGAACAAGCGTTGCATTATTTAATCCATCACTGTGATCAACATTCAGATAACACAACCTTGCCGGTTTTTATCCTGTCCCATAGTCTCGGATCACTGGTTTCCGCCTCCTATCTGCTACAAACAGAAAACAACAAGTTCAAAGACAGAATCAGCGGCATTATTTTTGCCGGTCCTGCTTTCTCTGTTACTCAAATCCCCGGCTGGCGGGGCTGGTTACAAAATCCATTTGTCCGCTTCAGTTACCACACTCATCAACATTTTCTTAATCCACACGACGAAGCATTACCTTTAATGCTGTTCAATCAATTATTAGCCTTGGTTACCGTACCCATTCAGGACGGTATTATTGAACTTCTATCACTGCCGGGGTTGCGTCAACTATTTTCGCCCTCAACGCCGGACTGGGTGGTTAATTACCTGAGCAACTGGGATGAAGAGAGAGCACGTCATAAAACGGACCCTTATATCATTCGCCGCTCCATTTTACGCTATGTGCTGACAGTAGAAAAAGAAGTGATTCAGTTCAGGAGTAACATGACACAATTTAATACCCCTTACTTGCTTATTTATTCTGAACATGACCCCATTACCCCAGCCTGGGGAAATACTGATTTTTCCGCGGCTACCCGACAAAATCATCCAGCTAATGAAGTGATGATGCTGGCAGGGGAAAGCCATCATGAACAGCTTTTTTCCACGCCAGAATTACGTCAGCAAATATTCAAAAAAATACGTTTATGGATAGCATCAAGGGTTTCTGAGGACTGATTATTATGTGGTATAGCCGCTTCAGTCAGGCCAGCATGTTGAAAAAGAATTAATTGATTCAAGCTCTTGCTGGTAGCTAGAGAAAGCGAACTAAAGTCCGCTCTGTTCTCTGCAGAACATAGACATAAATATTTAAGACTAAAAGCTATTCGCCTTTAATTTAGCTTCTTTTGCACCATATAAATTATTTTGCTGTCGTCTTGCTTCACTAATTAAAAGCCAACTTTGTTTCTTTAAGTTTTTATCATTCCCTGCTAATAAAGCTGCTTTTTTTGCTAGATCTTCTGCAAGACGAGGCTTAGACTGTTTAAGACGTAAGACCGCAAGTTTATAGGTTAAGATCGGGTTTCTAGTATCTATTCTTAAAGCCCGCTCTATAGTTGCTACCGCAGAATCAAGCTGACCGGCTTTACTATTCCTGTCCGCTTCTGACATTAATGCCACGACAGCAGGTGACAATGTTTTTTTAACCACTTGCGTATCATGATTAATACTGCTGCCAGCTGATTGGAGATCTGCTGCCTGCTGGCTAACCTGAGATTGAGTCGTATGACCTTCAATTCTTTCAACTGATGATTGAGCTGGGAGGATTATTCGCTCTGCATAGGGATCAGTGCCTTCTTTCTCTCCGTACACCGAAGCAGGCGGCTGATAGCCATAAATCCCACCGCATCCACTTATTGAAAGAGAAAACAGGCTTAAAAACAATAGTTTTTTATTGCTAAACTCACAAATAAGCATTAGAAAAATTCTACGTCGTCTTCTTCAGTTTCATCGACTTGTGCAGCTAATTTAACAGCTTCTTCAATACTTTTACCCGATAAAATGGCATCAAACATCACTTTTTCTGATTCCATGGTGAACCGAGACCGGATTCCTTGCTGTAACTTGCTCCATTCAGAAGGATTGTATATACGATCAGGACTGTCCACTAAAGATGAAAGATCTTTTAAAGCCAATGAAACATGGGATTGTGATTGACATAAGCGATCATAAAATTGAAAAGCAATAATTGATTCTTGTATTTTTTCACTCGTTAGGTCGCAATGTTCAAGCGCCTGACTCTTCTTTTTACTTGGCTCTAGCTCATCAAGTAAATCATGAATTGCATTCATATGATCAACGATAGAAGTAAATGATTCAGTTAATGCATTAACCGATGCGTCACCACTCTCCATACCAGTTTCAACTTGCGTTACTGTAGCAGTTAATAGTTTTACTGTTTCTCTAACCTGGCTCCAGTTAAGATCAGGCTGGTTTGAATAAGAATCTGTCATATTTCATTATTTATTTGTACTTGATCAAACCATTTAGTAGAAAAGGTCTGGCAAGTAATTTCCAAAGGCAATTAGTATACCAAAAAACATCATTCCAGCACCTAGTTTGTTAACGAGACTGAGTGTGATTATAAACTACGTGAGGAATTTTATTGTAGAGCGGACTGAAGCCCGCTCTACCAGTTAATTGCTTCTCTTTTTATCCAAGCCCAAAGAGACCTTAGATATCAAGATTATGTTTAGTAATGATCTGTGTTATCAACCAACCCAGTTCCTAGCATTTCTAAACATACGTAACCATGCGCCATCTTGATTCCATTCAGCTGGCTGATACGAGTTCTGCAAGGTTCTGAAACAACGTTCTGGATGCGGCATCATAATAGTAAAACGACCATCTGTAGTTGTTAAGCCTGTAATACCGTCAACTGAACCATTTGGATTTGCAGGGAAATCAGTCGTTTCTTCACCATAGTTATCAATATAGTTTAATGCCACTAATGCCTGATCTTTATCTGTTGTATTGGCAAATTCAACGCGTCCTTCTCCGTGGGCAATAACAACAGGTAAGCTTGAACCTGCCATACCTGCCATTAAAATAGAGGGTGATTCAGGCACTTTAACCATAGCAACTCTTGCTTCAAACTGTTCTGAGTCATTACGTTTAAATTCTGGCCAATGCTGCGCTCCGGGGATGATTTCTTTTAAGCCTGACATCATTTGACAGCCATTACAAACACCTAATCCAAAAGTATCTTCGCGTGTAAAGAATGCAGCAAATTCTTCTCTGGCTTTTGGGTTAAACAATATGGACTTAGCCCAGCCGCCGCCGGCACCTAATACATCACCATAAGAGAACCCACCACATGCTACTAAGCCAACAAAATCTTTTAATGTCACACGACCATGAATAATATCGCTCATGTGCACATCAATTGCTGTAAAGCCAGCTCGATCAAATGCAGCAGCCATTTCCACATGGCCATTAACGCCCTGCTCTCTTAAAATAGCAACTTTGGGTCTATCGGCATTAGCATATTTGGCGACAATATTTTCATCCACATCAAAACTTAATGACGCTGTTAAACCTGGATCTTTATCATCTGCGATGCGCTCAAACTGTTGCTTTGCACAGTCTGGATTATCACGTAAAGCTTGCATTCTGTAACTGACTTCTGACCATGTTTTTTGTAAATCAGCACGAGCGGCAGAATAAATTTCTTCGCCTTGATAAGTGATATTTAATTGCTGTTGCTCTTCCATAACCCAGCCAATCAGTTTGACGCAATCTGTTAAGCCGGCTTCATTAAGAAAATCAACCACATCATCAGCATCAGACTGTTTAACCTGAATTACTGCTCCTAACTCTTCATTGAACAGTGCAGCCAGAATATCACTTTGCTCTGTAGCCAAGCTATCCAATTCAATTTCTGCACCTTTACGTCCTGCGAAAGTCATTTCAGCGATTGTTGCTAGCAAACCACCATCTGAACGGTCATGGTAAGCCAACAATTTATCTTCACTATTTAAGGTTTGGATTGAATCAAAGAATATTTTAAATAAAGCTGTGTTATCTAAATCAGGCGCTTCATTACCAATCTGTTTATAAGTTTGAGCTAAAACAGAGCCACCTAAACGGTTTTTACCTGCACCTAAATCAAGCAAGATTAATACACTGTCTTCAGACTTTAACTCTGGCGTTAAGGTTTTACTAACATCTAAAACAGGTGCAAATGCTGTGATAATTAATGATAACGGTGATGTCATGGTTTTATCTTTGCCATCTTCATTCCAAACCGTTTTCATTGATAAAGAGTCTTTACCCACGGGAATGGCAATACCTAAGTCAGGACAGACATCCATACCAACTGTTTTAACGGTATCAAATAAAGCCGCATCTTCACCTTCACTACCTGACGCTGCCATCCAGTTGGCTGAAATCTTCACTTTATTTAATGATTCAATACGCGTTGCAGCTAAGTTGGTTAAAGATTCAGCAATCGCCATACGACCAGATGCAGGTGCATCAATAATCGCTAAAGGTGTTCTTTCACCCATCGCCATGGCTTCACCGGTTAAGGCATGAAAACCCGATGCAGTGACCGCAACATCAGCCACAGGCACTTGCCACGGACCTACCATTTGATCACGTGCGACTAAGCCTGTTACAGAACGGTCACCAATATTAATCAAGAAACTTTTATCTGCAACCGCAGGAAATGCTAAAACACGATTAATCGCTTCAGACAATTTAATTTCTGATAGGTCTAAAGCGTTTAAATCTTTAGTGATATGTTTTACATTTTTATGTATTTTAGGTGATTTACCAAACAATACAGACATTGGAATATCAACTGGAGTACCACCTAACCATTCATCACTTAAAGTTAAGTGTTCTTCATCTGTCGCGTTACCAATAACAGCATATAAACAATGTTCACGCTCACAAAAAGACTCAAATAGTGCTAATGATTCTGGCGCAATGGCAACCACATAACGCTCTTGTGCTTCGTTACACCAAATTTGCATGGGTGACATGCCTTTATCGGCATTATTAACATCACGCAACTCAAAACGCCCGCCTTTTTCGCAATCATGAATAATTTCTGGCACCGCATTGGATAAGCCACCTGCACCGATATCATGAATAGAAATAATAGGGGTATCATGCCCCATTGCGTTACAGTGATTTATCACTTCTTGGCAACGGCGTTCCATTTCTGGATTTTCTCTTTGCACCGAAGCAAAGTCCAATTCTGCAGCACTTTCACCAGATGTTTGAGATGAAGCAGCACTTCCTCCCAAACCGATTAACATCGCAGGGCCACCTAGAATAATAATCAACGATCCAGCTGGGATTTTATGTTTATCGACCAGCATAGGGCGAATATTACCCATACCACCAGCGATCATAATTGGCTTGTGATAACCACGATATTGATTTTCTTTACCTGTCTCTTCAGTTTGTTCAAAACTACGAAAATAACCTGCAATATTTGGACGGCCAAACTCATTATTAAATGCCGCACCACCAATAGGTCCTTCAAGCATAATATCTAATGCCGAAGAAATACGCTCTGGCTTGCCGTATTCTTCTTCCCAAGGCTGTTCAAATCCTGGGATTTTAAGATGAGAAACCGTAAAACCAGTTAATCCAGCTTTTGTTGCTGATCCTCGGCCAGTTGCACCTTCATCACGAATCTCTCCCCCAGAACCAGTTGCAGCACCTGGGTGAGGAGAAATAGCCGTAGGATGATTGTGTGTCTCCACTTTCATCAATAAATGTGCATCTTCTTCGGTGTAACTGTATACACCCGTTTGAGGATTTCGAATAAACACATCGGCTTTTGAGCCTTCGGCAACCGAAGCATTATCACTGTATGCCGATAAAATACCTTCTGGGTTTTTATCAGCTGTATTACGAATCATGCCAAATAATGATTTGGCCTGCTCTTCACCATCAATCGTCCAACTGGCATTAAAGATTTTATGGCGACAATGTTCTGAGTTTGCTTGAGCAAACATCATTAACTCAACATCAGAGGGATTTCGACCTAATGCTTTAAAACTTTCGGTTAAATAATCAATTTCATCAGCTGATAATGCCAAGCCTAATTCAGTATTTGCTTGCACTAAGGCATCACGCCCTTGCTCAACAACTGATACGGTAAGCAATGGTTGAGGTTCATGCTGAACAAATAAATCTAAACTCTGCTCATTTTCAAAAACGCTTTGCACCATGCGATCATGAATTAACCCAGTAATTGTTTCTTTAGCAATATCAGTTAAAGGATTCGGGCTAACCAGTGTATAAGTAATCCCTCTTTCAATTCGCTTAACTGCTGTTAAACCACAACGCTCAGCAATTTCCGAGGCCTTACTAGACCAAGGTGAAATAGTTCCTGGACGTGGTACAACTAAGAAAGTTTCACCTTGTAACTCAGATTCTGGTTTTGCATATCCATAAGACAACAATCGTTCAAGCATTGCAGTTTCTTGTTCATTCAAAGCTTTATCTGTATCAATAAAGTGAACAAATTGAGAAGAAACAGCAGTAATAGATGAGTCAATTGCATGAAGCTGTGTTAATAATTGCTTTAAACGGTAGCCAGAAAGAGCAGATGTTCCGAGGATTTTTAGCATGGATTTTATTAGATAAATGTGAATTTTTGAGCTTACAAGGGTTATAACCTTATAAGCAATTTAACAGTTAGAGATACATCGACCTAGTTTGATAAATTAACTTCCTTCACATAAGCGTGAAGTAGACATCAAACACACCTTTATTAAGTAAAGCAAAATCAATAGTGTCGAAGGTCAAAAAACCTTAATTTTATTCCCTTACATCAAGGTTACGAAAAAATTAGGATAATATTGCAATTATTTTGAACTCAAATCTTGCTTTATTGATTGGTAAAGTAAAGTTAATAGCTTTAACCCTGGCCCTTTAGATAGCGGTTTATCATGAGCATCTAAAACGATAACTTCTGTTAAAGCACCATTCTCGGCAAGTTTTATTCGAAATTCTTTTTCATTTGCTGGATCAGAGCCGAATATAAAGAGTGCTTCATCCCATAACGAACCATCTTCTATTTTTTTAAAGTCAGCTTCATAGAGTACAAAATAAATATGATCCAGCTCATTTCTATCGACAATTTCAATTGAATGATGGCTTAATGCCTTTCCAACCAATCGCCAGGATCTTTCTAAGGAGTCTTCAATACGAATGCGTGTCGCACCACCCGAATATTCCACTAAACCGACATAAATGGCTGGTTCTTTAGCTGGACTATCGCTTTTACTTGCATCACTTGTTTGTTGATAAACAGGGGGAGCAATTTCTACAACAGGCGCAGGCGCAAACTGAACAGCATTATCTTTTAGGTCTGGAGGTAATAATAAAGATGGAATCTCACGGGTTAATTGGTAATCTTTTTCTTTATCAGGAAAATATGATTTCATTCGGCTACATGCAGATAACTGTAAACATACCAATAAACTAATCAATAGATTAATAAATTTCATCTGTTTTAAATAACCTCAGCCTGACGCATTGCATTACGCACTGTTTCAAAACAATCTTCAGTTAACCACGTTAATGGTAAACGAATACCTTTCTGCATTAATCCCATCTCGGCAATTGCCCATTTAACAGGAATTGGATTAGATTGGACAAACAAATGTTGATGCAGCCCCGTTAATTTGGCATCAACTGCTTCAGCTGTTGTTCTATCACCTGCCATAGCCGCCGTTATCATCTGATGAACCGCTTTAGGCGCAATATTTCCGGTGACAGTAATTGACCCGTTACCACCTAGTAAACAGAATTCACAGCTGGTAGCATCATCACCGGTATAGATTGCAAAATCATCACCACAAAGATCACGAATTTGCTTTACTCTATCCAACTCACCTGTTGCTTCTTTAACGCCAACGATATTATCAATAACGGATAAGCGACCAATCGTTTCCGGCAACATATCACATGCTGTACGTCCAGGTACGTTGTACAAAATTTGTGGAATATCAACCGCTTTAGCAATTGCTTGATAATGCAAAAACAAACCTTCCTGAGTAGGCTTATTATAGTAAGGTGTCACCAATAAACACGCATCTGCACCAGCATCTTTGGCACGCCGAGTTAATTCAATCGCTTCTGTCGTAGAATTTGCACCTGTTCCTGCAATCACAGGAATTCTGCCAGCAACAAAATCGACTACACACTTCACAACATCGCAATGTTCTTTCTCATTAAGTGTTGCTGATTCCCCTGTAGTACCCATTGCAACAATAGAATCAGTTCCCTGCTCAATATGGTATTCCACCAATTTTTTTAGACTTTCCTTATCCACCATGCCATCGTTATCCATTGGTGTCACTAAAGCAACGATACTACCTTGAATCATGCAAATCTCTCATCCAGAATTAATAAAAATATTGCGAATTATAACAGCTTATTGATGAGATAACCCAGTTTGCTTATTTGTTTTAACACCTTAGTTCCACCAACGTGACATCATCAAACAACTTAGCATCACCTCGAAATGCATCAACTTTATTTTTCAAAAATCCTATCTCAACTTCTGTCGCCAACAGTTCACAAATTGTTTTCTCTAACCGCTCCTGCCCAAACTCTTCATTATCACTATTAATAACTTCAGTAATACCATCTGAGTAAGCATACACACGATCATCTGCTTCTGACTGAAAAGTAAGCACAGGATCAAAGTCTTGCTTAATAATCCCCAAAGCCAACATACTTGACGATACCGTTTTCCATAATGCAGCATTGCGATAGATTAAGATATCAGACATACCACAATTCCAAAGAGATACCAGCCCTTCAGGAGTCAACTCTATAAAAATAGCCCCCAAAAACAAACCTGTTGGCATTTTTGCTAATAACTGTTTATTAATTTCATTTGCTATCTCTTTAATAGGTAATCCCTTTCCAGTCATGGTGTAAAAAACATCATAAACAACTGGCCCACCCACTGCGGCCATTAAACCATGCCCAGTAAAATCCCCCAGCATAATATACTGCGTGTTGCCCGGGCTTAAAGCTGATAACAATACATCACCTGATGTTTTTTCTACAGGTACTTCCAGCGCCCTAAGGCGAGTATGATCAAACGGTTTGGATTCCCTCATTTTCAGGATAATATTTTCTATAACAGTTTTCTCATAGAGCAACTCATTCTGGGTTTTGTTTAGCTCTCCCTGCAACTCCAGCATACGCAGACCGACCTGCAATCTCGCTTGCAATTCAGCATTAGCAAATGGTTTTGCTATATAATCATTAGCTCCTGCCTCCAATCCTTTGACTACATCATCTGTTTCAGTGCGCGCTGTTAACAAAATAATAAACGGCGGATTATTAGTTACCTGTTGACGAATGCGTTGACACAAGCCTACACCATCCAACAAAGGCATTTCCCAATCAACCAAAAGCAAGTCTGGCGAATCTGGTTTTTGCAATTCTTGCCAGGCAGCCTCACCATCTTCAACAACAATTGGCTGAAAGCCCCAGTTTTTTGTCACTGCAGCCAGTATAGCTCGAGAAGTAACGTCATCCTCAGCTATTAACAACCTCATAAAAGTGCCTTCTTCATCATAGATTTCAATTGCTCAAAATATTGATCCAGTACTGTTAATTTTTCCTTAATGGCGCTTAGGTCTTCTGCTTTACCTGATTTTTCCATTTCTAATGCCAACTCAGTTAACTGCCTTGCCCCAACATTGGCTGATGCGCCCTTTATCTTATGCGCCTGAGCCGTCACACTGTTAATATCACCATTGGCAACCAAAGTGTTAATTTGATTTATTTGTATCGGCATATCAGCTAAAAAAGCATCAGCAATCACTTCAATCAATTCTTTATCATCCATTAATCGTTCGCTTAATGCCTGATAATCAAATATCTGATCATCACTAACAGAATTAACGCTCACCGACTCTTCCTGGGCTAACGGTTCTTTATCAACCTGCTCTTTAACAAGCCACTTCTCTAGCAGTCCACGTAACTTAATCATATCGACCGGCTTAGCGATAAAATCATCCATACCCGCGCTAAAACATTTCTCTTTATCACCCTGCATTGCATTTGCTGTCATCGCAATAATAGGTATATGGTGATTTAACACTGGCGTTTGTGGGTCACGAACATGCTGTGTCGCTTCATAACCATCCATTATCGGCATCTGACAATCCATAAAAACCAAATCATAAGGAAACTGCACCAACATATCGACAGCTTCTTGACCATCTGCCGCAACGTCCACATCAACGCCCAACTTTTTAAGCATGCCTCTTGCAACTGCCTGGTTAACACTATTGTCATCAACCACTAATGCTCTAGCCTGAAAAGAGGCTTTTGTTTTTTCGCTTTTATCGTCAACTGCAATCAATTTATCTCCTTTATTTTCTAGGTTTAATCCCGCCAATTGCAATATTGCATTATACAGTTCAGCCTGACGAATCGGCTTAATTAGAATAATAGAAAAACCTTGTTTATACATTTCCTCAGCATCATGCACTTGTCCTTGCGTAGCCAACAAACCCAGTCGTGTTGAAGAGAATGTTTGTTCACGCCGAATTACATCAGCCAATTCAATACCATCAATCTCTGGCATCAGCGTATCAATTAATACTATACTGTACGGCTTGTTATTTTTCTTCGCCTCGTGCATTGCCAGCAAAGCATCATTCGCACCTGCAACCAATTGATGGGGTATTTCCCAAGCACTAAGAAACCCATCAAATACTTGACGACTAGTGATATTATCATCGACAACCAATATACGCTCCCCCGGGAATTTATTGACTTCAACAGGAGATTTTCCTGGCTCAACCACTTCTAAGTCCAGTGTAAACCAAAATACAGAACCTTTACCCAATACGCTTTCTACACCGATC
>DAOWHF010000271.1:0-6692 GCA_030641565.1 Methylomarinum sp. | reverse complement strand
TCCAAGAAAAAAAACAAACAATCAGACAATACCATTGCGGTTAATCGCCAGGCATCACATGAATTTTTCATTGAAGAACAATTTGAAGCGGGTTTAGTTTTGGAAGGTTGGGAAGTTAAAAGTTTAAGGGAAGGCAGAATTCAATTAAAAGAAAGCCATATCATAATTCATAAGGGCGAAGCCTGGTTGCTAGGCGCCCATATATCACCGTTACTTTCTGCCTCAACTCACATTGTGCCCGATAGAGTAAGACGTAAAAAATTACTATTGCATAAAAATGAGCTTGATAAATTAATTGGTGCTGTTGAACGCAAAGGTTACACCATTATTCCCCTGTCTATGTATTGGATAAAAGGCAGAGCAAAACTCAAAATAGGTTTAGCCAAAGGTAAAAAGCTACATGACAAACGAGCGGTTGCTAAAGATAAAGACTGGCAGCGTGATAAAGAACGCCTAATGAAGCATGCGTAGATAGATATTTAGGATTAAGCATTTAGAAACTAAAAGTGTAGGATGGGCAAAGCGATAGCGTGCCCATCAGGCTCATAATGAGCGTATTCAATAGATCGTAGTATAAAAGATGGGCACGAAAAAGCCCTTTGCCCATCCTACAGTTGTTCAAGTTATTCCGTGTTCATTCCTAAGCTTAATAGCAGCGATACTGGAGCGCTAGGTATCACCCCAATCTGCGCCAATACATCGCCAGCAAACTCCCAGAAACATTATGCCAAATACTAAAGATAGCACCTGGCAATGCCGCAGCAACTGAAAAGTATTTCACAGCAAGCGCCACACTTAAGCCTGAGTTTTGCATAGCCACCTCTATACACACCGTTCGACAAGTCCTTGCATCATATTTTAATAACCAAGGAATGGCATAACCCACAATTAAGCCAAAAAGGTTATGCAAACACACCGCCAACAGCACAGGCAAAGCCAAATCCGTTAAATTATCATGATTTAAAGCCACAATAATGGCGATAATAAAGATAATAGAAAATGAAGATAACAACGGAAAAACCGGTTGAATTTTCTTTAACCCTAGTCTAAAAAAACTATTTAAAAGCGTCCCCACTAAAACGGGCAACAAAACAATCAGCAACAGACTTTTTAACATACCTTCGACAGGCACCGGCACCACCTGATTAAGATAAAGATACGTTAAAGCAGGCATTAAAATCACAGCGCATAATGTGGAAACAATCGTCATTAAAATAGACAAAGCCACATTGCCCTTTGCCAAATAACAAATCACATTAGACGCCGTGCCTCCCGCACTTGCCCCGACCAATATCATCCCCGTCATCACTTCAACAGATAATTCAAGCAGAATTGATATGACATAAGCAAAAAACGGCATTAATAAAAACTGTATTCCCACCGCAATGGTTATAACCAAAGGTTTTTTAACCACCGCTTCAAAATCAACCCAGTTCAAGGTCATCCCCATGCTAAACATCACCAAAGCCAGTAAGGGAACAATAATGGATTTAAACGATAAAAAAATCTCAGGACTGACAAAAGCAATCGCTGAAAAAATAATCGCCCAAATAGGAAATAGATTAACTATCCTGTTAATCATTAACCGTATTTCCGTTGTAATCCATATTTTCAATCAAGCGAAACTGTTTAATTTTTACAGTTTCCAAGCCCAGTAAACGAAACACTTCTTTTCTGGGCATCTGATTAATTTCATCAACTTTAACCCCATACTTCAGTTTAAAAAAAGTATTCACCTTGCCCTTGGGATAAGCACTTAAAACAACTGCGACCTTATTATCAACCAATTTTTCAGCCTGTTCTAAAGCACTTTTAGTCTCAGCTTTTAAACCTGTAGCCCACAGTTTTTGATCTTTCTTAACCGGTGTTTGCAGATTCTCAGCACCTAGCGCCTTGGCACGCATAGCCGCTAAACGACTGCTTTTATTTGTTCCAACCAACAATGCACCTCTCACCGACGTTGTCTTATTTTCTTCCATAATCTATCTACAAATTGTAATCAACAATCCATCATTATCTCGCATAAAAGTTATAATCCTCAAAAAAACATGAGTAATCATTCAGATAAAAAAGTATCAAGCACAAGATACGTTAGAATACTCAGCTTTTTAACATCGCACCGGATTTACGTTCCGGTATGCATACAGGTATTTTATGTCATCCAATATAGTCGTCTCCGCGCTATACAAATTTGTCACGCTGGAAGATTTTATCTCTCTTAAACAACCGCTACTAGACAAGATGCTAGAACATCAAGTCAAAGGCACCTTATTACTGGCAAAAGAAGGTATTAACGGTACCATTGCCAGTGATAGAAAAGGCATTGATTCATTACTCGCCTGGTTACGCTCTGACCCACGTTTCGCCAATATCGAAACCAAAGAATCTTATGAACAAGACATGCCCTTTTACCGCACCAAAGTAAAATTAAAAAAAGAAATTGTCACCATGGGTGTTGAAGGCATAGACCCTGAAAAGATTGTCGGCACCTATGTAAAACCCAAAGACTGGAATGCGCTGATTACTGATCCTGAAGTCTTGTTGATTGATACTCGAAATGACTACGAAGTCCAAATAGGTACTTTTCAAGGCGCTGTTAACCCCGAAACAGAAACTTTTCGCGAATTTTCACACTATGTCAAAGAAAATCTTGACCCAAACAAGCACAAAAAAGTCGCCATGTTTTGTACCGGGGGTATACGCTGTGAGAAATCAACGGCTTATTTAAAAGAACAAGGCTTTGAAGATGTCTATCATCTACAAGGTGGGATTCTAAAATATCTGGAAGAAGTAGCCGTCGAGCAATCGACATGGCAAGGTGAATGTTTTGTTTTTGATAACCGAGTAGCGGTTAATCATAATCTAGAAAAAGGCCAGTATGACCAGTGTTACGCCTGCCGTTACCCCATTACTGAAGACGAAAAGAAAAGTGAAAAATTCATTCAAGGCGTAAGCTGCCCGCATTGCTACCACAAGGTCTCAGAAAAACAGCTCCAGCGTTTTACGGAGCGAGAAAAACAGGTGCAAATGGCTAAACAACGTGGCGAAAAACACATCGGCTCTTCAGCCAAAGAGGACTCATCAAAACGCCGTGAGTTAAAACATCAATTTAAAGAACAACAAAGGCAGAAGAAATCAGCCTCATAAATATTCAATGTAGAGCGGACATCAGTCCGCTTTCCATATATTAAAGATACTCTAACCAAACTGCTTATAACAAAGAACAATAATATTGTTTTAAGAAGCCGCTTCCAAGCTAATCGTCATATCCTGCTCAGGCTCACACAAACAGGCAAAAAATCCATTTTTTTCAATTTCATCTTCACCCAGCCCTTCCTGAGCCTCTTTTGGCGGCGTAACATCCACACTATAGACCACACAACTATAACATCCCCCTTGTCTACAGCCATGAGGAATATCAACTCCTTCACGTAAAAAGCTTTCTAATATTGTCTCATCAGGGTGAGTGCTAACTTCTTGACCTTCAAATTTTATTTTTGCCATCTTTCTTTTAATAAATCCTATCAAATTACATGACACTATTTTACATGAATTAATATGGCTATTGCAGTTCAACAGGGTAAACCAGAATAATAAATTGACAGTGGAAGCAGAAAACAATTAAATTCTGCTAATACACTTAAGGAACCTCTGATCAAGTCATGAACTCGTACCTTATACTCAGAATATCCAGCTTCTGCGTTAAAAACCTTCGCAATAGCCTGCTATTACGTGCGATTTTTGCCTTGAATCTGAATATTCTGAGCATAATCTACTTCGTCCAGACTTAATCAGAGGCTCCTTAATTAAAAATTCTATCTCTATACTTCGCGCGGTTACGGTTGCGGATTTATATCTTCAACACAAGACTCCACTCAAAGACCAACGGTTATACATCTTCAAATAAGATAATTTAATAACTATTAATAAACAAATCAAATGAAAGATCCCAATATTCTTTTTATAATTTTTATATATTTATTTTTATTGTTCATGATTTTCATGTTTCAAAGGAATCTGATTTATTTCCCGGAAACATACCACCAAAATCAACAGACTAAACTCATCTCGCAATTTAATTTAAAACCGTGGCCTGATGAAGAAAACTATCGTGGATATATTAGTAAAAACCAGCCGCCCCAAACCAAAGGCACCATCCTTATTTTTCATGGCAATGCTGGCTCTGCCAGATCACGGTTGTACTATATTAAGGCACTGGAACGACTCGGTTATCGGGTTGTTTTGGCTGAATACCCAGGATATGGATCCAGGACAGGACAACCCTCGGAATTAGTTTTTATTGAAGACAGCCTGCAAACAATACGACTCGTTAAGCAACATTTTGACGGTCCATTTTTTCTTTGGGGAGAATCTCTCGGAGTAGGCGTCGTTTCAGGTATAGTGAAAACAGGCGAAATTAAAACAAAAGGCATCATTTTAATGACACCTTTTGATAGCCTGCCCAGTGTTGCTCAACACCATTACTGGTATTTTCTGGGTAAATGGCTAACTCGAGATAAATTCGACAATATTACAAACCTAAAGAACTATTCAGGTAATACTGCGGTCATTCTGGCTGAAGAAGATAAAATAATCCCAAAACATATATCTGTAAAATTATATCAATCCATCTCTGGAAGAAAGCAGCTCTGGGAATTTGCCGGATCAGGACATAATTCCTTACCTATTTACCCAGATTCACAATGGTGGGCAGAAGTAATGAATTTTGTTGATAACGAATAAGGATAGATTATGTGAGCCATGCACTTAACCAAAGAACCATAGGGTCTTTATTTTACATTCCATCGTGATGGCTTTTATTTACTATCTAAATAGTGCAATAAATAATTCTATTCGTAAGGGTCTAGCCATGGAAGATATATACTGATTTACGATGCAAAAATAAAGACCAGCTCCCTTTTGCTATGTTAATGATAGCCTTATGGACGCGTAAATCCAACAAAGGATCAGAGAAGTGATTTGTTAGATGCCACCATGTTATCCAACAATTCGTAATGCAAGATATGGCACAATGTTAAATACGAATATACATATTTTGAAAAATGCCATGCCCGCATAATGAATTGCGTCGAACTTCTCAACTGACAGCTTTAAAAACTTCCCATGAACCCGATATACAAAATCGTGGGCCAGCGTCAGCCATAACACCCAAAAGAGCAACAACCCAATATTAATTACCGAGCACCAGGCTAGAACGTCACGAAATAATTCAACTGTCATTATTAATCCCCCTTCTGGCCTCTAACGAGGCTGAGAAAAACTCAAAAATATAGCTTCAAAATAGCCACTCAGTTATTTTTTGATCATTTCCATCATGCTCGCTTTTTTCATTAACATCAAGAGTTTCATTTAATACCTTGATTTACCTAGCCTGTACAGTAGATTTATTGGATTTTCTGTGGTTGTTAAGCCTATTCTTTCCCTTTATGCAGCTAACTTTCCAGTATGACTAACTTTTCGATATTTTATATCAAGCAGAAAAAAAGACTTCTGCCTATTTAAATTGCAACAGAACAAACCCTAAACACAATATAAATCCAATACCAGGTATGGCTATATGCACATTAATATAACCCTGTGCCCCCTGCTGATAATGCCTGAGTTTAATTACGCATAAACTTAAATTAATCAATGCGAAAATAGCCAAAATAATAAAACTGGTAATCTTAGCCAGGGTAACAATCGGTAACCAAAGCGCAAAAATCAATAATAGTATTGAGAAAAACACTGTTGCCACTACCGGTGTTCTGGTTTTAGGGTTAATCACTTTAAAATAAGCGGGAGCAACACCCTGCTCTGCCATGCCATACATAACTCTGGAGCCCATTACTATCTGCACCAGGGCGCCATTTAAAATAGCAATCAAACTAATCAGGCTGATGATGGAAACAGGAATCTGACTGTTTTCTTTTATAATCAATGCAAAAGGTGCTGGGTGATTAGCCAGTTTATCGATAGGCAAAGTCAACACAGAGGCAAATGAAACTAAAACATATGCGACGGTAGTGATAAGCAGAGCAATTATAATTCCAGCCGGTAAATTCTTTTCCGGCTCAATAACCTCTTCTGCAACATTAACCATATCTTCAAAGCCAATAAAGGCATAAAAGGCTATAAATGCACCAAAAATAATTGTTTGCCAAATGTCCCAAGAAAATGGCGGAATAAACTCATGCCACCTGTCGGGTAAAGTCATTAAGCTATCCTGACTAACATATAAAATCAGCGCGACCCCAGTAATCTCAATTATGGTTACCAAAGCGGCAAACTTCACCGAAATTGAAATACCCGATATAGCTACAATGGTTATAAAAACAACATAACAAATAATACTGACAGCAACTGAAACCTTTGTAAATTCATTCAGATAACCATAAAAACCATGTGCCATCACAGCAGCAGAAACAATGCCGGTCAAGACAACCCCCCAACCTACCAAAGCGGTTAGCCATGCTCTATCAAATGCCTGATTAACATAAACCGCCTCACCGCCACTTTTGGGGAAGCGACTAGATAACTCTGCATAGCTAAATGCAACAAAAGCAGCGATCAATGCAGATAACAAAAATGACACCGGTGCATAAATTCCACTTAGCCCGGCTATTTTTCCACTGAGTGCATAAATACCGGCACCCAAGATCGTTCCAACGCCATAAAACACCAGTAAAGGT
>DAOWHF010000111.1:0-3631 GCA_030641565.1 Methylomarinum sp. | reverse complement strand
GCTTCAAGCGCAGTTAATTGGTATTGTGACGATAGTCAGTTTTGTCTTTCTAGCGAGTTTATTAACCTGGTATATCATTAAATTAGTGGTGGGTATTCGAGTGAGTGAAGAACATGAATATCAGGGTGTTGATTATTCTGAGTGTGGTATGGAAGCTTATCCTGAATTTACAGATAGCAGCAGGGGAGGGTAGTTTCCTTAAAAAATTCTGAGTTTTCAGAATATTAAAAACGGGCGCATGATGTGCCCGTTTTTTTTGTAGCGGGCAAATGTAATTTTGTAAATTAAGATGGCAGAGAAAATATAAGGTTTAGTTTTAATTACCTACTTGTTTTCACATTGCAGGTAGGAACAAGTAAAATAGCCGAATTAAGTATAAAAATAATAAACTAAAGAGCTTTTAATGGATCACCTAAAGAAATTATTTGATAACAACTTGGCATGGGCGGAAAAAATAAAAAGAAAAAAGCCTAACTTCTTTTCAGATTTATCAAAACAGCAATCACCCGATTATTTATGGATAGGCTGTTCCGATAGTCGCGTTGTTTCTGAACAGCTAGTTGGCTTGCAACCCGGCGAGTTATTTGTTCATCGAAATATTGCTAATGTAGTCGTGCCTACAGACCTGAATTGTTTATCCGTTATACAGTTTGCGGTTGAAGTGCTAAAAGTAAAGCATATTATTGTCTGTGGGCACTATGGCTGTGGTGGAGTTAAAGCGTCTATGGAATCAATAGAACACGGCTTAATTGATAACTGGCTTTGTCATATTAAAAGTGTGCATCAAAAAAATGAGGAAGAGTTACTTGCGATTGCTGATATAACAGAACGCCAGGATAGATTGTGTGAGCTCAATGTGATTGAGCAGGTAAGAAATATTTGTCATACCACTGTAGTACAAAGAGCATGGCGTAATAACAAAGAATTGAGTGTGCATGGTTGTGTCTATACGCTGGAAACAGGGATACTTAAAGATTTGAATGTGCGTTATAGTGAAATGAATCATATGAATGATATCTATCAGTTAAGACATGCTAAGAAAAATGTTTATAGTCCTTCATGATTTTTGCTGGGTGTAAATTAATTATTCTTCAATCCCTTACTGTATATGTAAGGAGAAACAATACGCTAACCCAGAAACTCCATTTAGATTAATTCCCCCAGAAGAACAAGGTAAACAAGATTAATATTCAGCAATTAAATGCCGATTTTGGCATTGCCAATCAGGTCATATTCACAAGCGGAAAAGGTGGATTACCTTTTATTAAAGTTAATAATAAAAAAGCCAGTGCTTTAATTTCTATATATGCAGGACAAGTCTTATCGTTTAAGCCGGTTAACGAAGCTGAAGACTTTATGTTTATTAGTGATAATGCATATTTCCAGGAAGGTAAAGCCATTAAAGGCGGGATTCCAATCTGTTGGCCCTGGTTTGGGGCGGCGCCAGAATCTGAAAATATGGAACGTCCAGATCATGGCTTTGTGAGAAATAATTTTTGGTCAGTTTCGTCTGTTGATAGTTTGCACAATGGTGACACTAAAATAAAACTTGAGTTTGTAGATTCAGCTAAAACCAGAGAAATTTGGCCGTATAGTTTTTATCTTTCCTTAGAAATTATTGTTGGGGATTCATTAACCCTGGAACTATTGACACGAAATACAGGAGATAAGGCTTTTTTTATCACGGAAGCATTACATACTTATTTTAATGTAGCTGATGCAGCACAAGTACAGGTTTTGGGATTGGAAAAAACAGAGTATCTGGATAAAGCGGAAGACTTTGTTAAAGTGTGTCAGGTGGGTGCTATCACTATTGCTGAAGAAACAGATCATATTCATGTTGATGTACAGCATGATTTAACCATAAATGATCCTGGTTTCAATCGAAAAATAAAAATCACTTCATCAGGAAACAAAAATGTGGTGGTATGGAATCCCTGGGTTAAAGGATCAGCAGAAATAACTGATTTAGACAGTGATGATTACAAGCATTTTATTTGTGTTGAAATTGCCAATGCGGCATCTGATATAGTGGAAATTTTACCTGATAGTGAATACAGGATAGTGACAAACTATAGTCTCGGTTAGGAACCGGCATAGCCAATAAGTGATGCCAAGTGCCAATACCACAGCCGCTGTGGAGAGAATATACATTGGCGTTAACTCTTTAAAACTTATTACAACAGATTAAAATTGAGTTGAAATAATATTTTCGGCCATTACTTTTTTGCTTATCAGGCTAATGAATTTGAAAATGGAATTTAAAATGCTTGCAACATAAAATACAGCCAAAGTTAGCGTCAAATAACATGGTCAGTTAAGGAGAACTCAAGTATGGCAATTAGTGTATTCGATATATTTAAAGTAGGTATAGGGCCTTCCAGTTCGCACACTGTCGGTCCTATGCGTGCTGCACTCACTTTTGCTAAAGCATTGCAGCAGCAAAATCACATACCAGCACTTGATAGTATCAGCATAGAACTTTTTGGTTCGTTGGCGGCGACAGGGAAGGGACATGGTACCAACAAAGCAGTGATACTGGGCTTATTAGGTGAGTCACCTGACACCATAGATCCTGACAGTATTGATGACAAACTTAATAAGGTACAGCAGTCAGGTTCGATTCAGCTATTAAATCAGTACCCCATCAAATTTAATGAAGCCGACCAGATCATTTTTCACCGTAAAGCACTGGCATTTCACTCTAATGGTATGCGATTTATTGCTAGGGATAAAAATAAGGCGCCTTTACTAGAAAAAGAGTTTTATTCTGTAGGCGGAGGCTTTGTGGTGAGTGAGAGCGATGCCTCTACAACCATAGAAAGTAATGATGCATGCTTGCCATATCCTTTTAAAACAGCAGATGAACTACTGTTGCTGTGCATGGATCATAAATGTTCAATAAGCCATATCATGTTCAATAATGAAAAGGCCTGGTTGAGTGAAGCTGAAATTAAGAAAAACTTATTACATATCTGGGGCGTTATGCAAGCTTGTGTGCAACGAGGCTTTATACAAGAAGGTGTTTTGCCTGGGGGTATGAAGATAAAACGCAGAGCAGCTGGATTATATAGACAGCTTATTGATGAACAGACATTGCAGACATCTGTTGTGCCTTTGGGAACTTTGGATTGGGTTAATTTGTATGCATTGGCCGTCAGTGAGGAAAATGCCGCAGGAGGACGCGTTGTAACTGCCCCGACTAATGGAGCCGCCGGCATTATTCCTGCAGTCTTGCACTATTACATGAAGTTTTGTGTAGGAGCGAATGATGAAGGAGTGATTAAGTTTTTATTAACAGCTGGAGCCATTGGTTTTTTATATAAGGAAAATGCTTCCATTTCTGGTGCAGAAGTTGGCTGTCAGGGTGAAGTTGGTGTTGCTTGCTCCATGGCCGCGGGTGCTTTGGCAGAAGTATTGGGCGGAACACCAGAGCAAGTTGAAAATGCCGCTGAAATTGGTATGGAGCATAATTTAGGTTTAACCTGTGATCCAGTTGGCGGCTTGGTACAAGTCCCCTGTATCGAGCGCAATGCAATGGGTGCGGTTAAAGCGATTAATGCTGCGCGTATCGCTTTACGTGGTGATGGAACACATTTTGTATCATTAGATAATGTGATCAAAACCATGC
>DAOWHF010000009.1:0-12393 GCA_030641565.1 Methylomarinum sp. | reverse complement strand
TACGCTTCACCTATCTTGTTCGCTTGGTTGTGACCGTAACCACTGAAAAGCATTCGCTAATCCCAAGCTCCGCCATAGGCGCAACACTCGATACGGGTGGGGGATTAATCCTTACCCGACAGGGACTTTCACCCTGCAAGATGCATCAAGCTTCGCTTGACGCACTAACGCCCAAATAACAGGAAACAAACGGGTAAAAGATAAACTGACTTTACCCACAAATTTTAACTAAAAAACAACTTTAAATTAACGCGCTGGCTGTTTGTTTTCCGCGTTAATTTGATTGTTATGTTGCGAACTTATCAGGTGATACATGGAAAAACGAGAGTTAACTGAAGAAACGAAAAGAAAGATTTTATTATGTGCTGCAAATATTTTACGCATGCACGGTGATATTGCTGGAAAAAGAATCTGCCAAGATTGGAGTGGTAGCAAAGAAGATGCACCGAACGCTGCTTTTACCAAAGAAGAACTAGATACTATCTCATATAATTATGAGCTTTATAATAGTAGTGGTAAAGATTACGACCCAGCATACAACGGCTTGGACGATGAGATGACTGCTAGTTTCTCGATGGCCCAAATGCTAGATGACTTAGCAACATAACAGTTTATTAGACAGAATTCTGTAGTATTAATTATAGACGGAATTCTATCTATGTTATTAATTTGATAAAGTGTATTTGTACCTTATCAAATGCCAACGTCATTCTAACATATTTGTGATTACACCCGACTGGACAAGTTTTCGAACTATTCTAATAAAGAATACAATCTCTCAAAACCAGCATCATTACTATGCAAAATGGGTAGAACAGTTTTTAGTGTTTATTCATTGCTTAAATGTGGCATATACAATTACATCAATTAAAATTGAGCACATTAATTATTCTCTTCAAGATATAGACGGAAAGTCTAATTTGCTTGATAACACCTTGTTCTTTGTGATGTCGTCGACACATCCTTTATTATCAGCTTAACTACCATCACCTTGTAGGTTTGCCCACCTACACCTATAGATACATTACTGATAAAATACCTCGCCTTTCAATCTGGTTAAAATGACATCCAACCAGTCTGTTTTTAATATTCAAGGAAAACCATGTCTGATACCTATCAACTAAAAAAAATTATTTTGATAGACAGTTTCTGGGCCGGCAAAACTGTTTTGCTGGATTTAGATGGCCACACCAATTTAAGTGGTACCAACGGAGCGGGAAAAACTACTTTTTTACGATTGATGCAACTTTTTTGGGGAGAACGCCCCAGTAATATTGTTGGCAGCACTGGCAGTAAAAAAGGCTTTCTTGAGTACTATCTGCCGCGAAATAGTAGCTATTTAATCTATGAATATCAGCGTCCTAATCAGCAAACATGTCATGTGATGATTCAGAGTGACGGACGCAGCGCAAAATATAAATTTATCGACGCGCCATACCAGGAAGATATTTACATTGATGAGAACAACATTCCTCGTGATAGCTCAGCTATTGATCGTCACTATAGAGCCGAGGCCGAAACATCCAAATTATTAGCGGTAGATGACTACTGTAGTATTATTCAATGTCATCACGTTAATAGTGCTAAAAAATGGATCAGGCCGTTACAAAGACGCTTTGCTATGGCTCATACACCTATCACCCATATAGAAAAAGTTATCGGTTCGGTGATTGAAAAAATCGGTGATTTTGATAGCATCAAGCAAATGCTGATTGATATTTCTCGGGAAAAATTAAGCCATAATTTATTAGAGCACGAGCAAGATAAAGCCCCTTTTCAGCTCAACAAACAACATATTGATGCCTGGCTGGCAGACCTTAATGCCGCACGAGAAATAGAAGCAAAACGCGATGATTTTGATGGTTTATTAAAAATTGTTGCCAGTTTAAAAGATACCTTAAATCAATTATCCCATATTCATGCCCTAGCCCTATCACAGCATAAAACCACACAGACAGAACTAAGCACTTGCGAACAATCTATCACTGAGTTGACCACCCAGCGCAAACAATTAGAAAAAGATTACGAGCAGCAATTAGAACCTAAACATGCTGAATCACGCGAACTAAAAAAACAAGTCGCAGATCTTGATTATCAAATCCAAGCACTTGAAGAACAAAAACAAGACTACGAAAAGCAAGATGCCGAAAGCTTTGCCATTAAAGGTTCATTACTTGATCAGCATATACAGCAACAAGGCAGTATCCGTGATGAAATTGAAGCGCTGGAATCTAAAAGTACACAAATAAAGTCATTATACGAAAAACAATTAACCGACTTAGAACACCGGCATAGCAAACAATTGCAAAACTTTAGCCATCAAGCCACCAATGAAAAGCTTAATGAGTCAAAAAGTTTAACTGAAGCTGAAACGGTTTTTCAACAACGCAAAAAACAACTATCAGAACAGTGTGATAACCGATCCACACCGATTAATCAAAAGAAATCACAACTGAGTATTGAATTTGGTATCACTCAAGCCAGTCTAAAAGCTATTCCTGTCTCTGAAGCCTTACAAAATCAACTAACACAGACCCAGCAAGCCCTGGAAAGCGTTAGATCAGAGAATGATCTAGCCTATAAGACTCAATTGAAATGCACCACCGATTACAGCGAAGCATTAACAAGTTATCAGAACATAGAAAGACAGCTACAAAGCAAAAAACACAGTTTAAAACAAACTGAAGAGCAACATGCACAATGCCTTAAACGTCTTAGCCCTGAACCAGGCAGCCTGCAATATTTTCTTGATAATGAAGTGGAACATTGGCCGCAAAACATAGGTCGAGTCATTGCGCCCGATTTGCTGGATAGAAAAGACCTTTCACCTCTACACACAGCAAGCAGTGAAAACAGCATTTATGGTCTACAACTTGATATGGATATTCTTGCTGATAGGGACAACCTAAGTACCGATAAAGCCGCACTTACTCAACAAGAGCAATTATTATCAGATCAACTGCAAAAACTACGCTTTGAAATAGAACAAACTACTGCCAGTTTAGCCGCAGCCAATAAACTACGTGAAAGCTGCCAAACCGACAAAAACCAGTCAGAACAATCTCTGCAACGCATCAGCCAGAAAAAAGACAACTTACTGGCTGAAGAAACTGGCTTAGCCAATCAAATTAAAGCTGAAAAAGAAAAAAAACGAGTCGAAATAGAGCAATCCATTAATCGTATCTCACAAGAAATTGCTGATTGCGATGTCTCTTTAGCCAATATAAAAGAAGAAGATGAAAAGGCTCAAGCAGCTTTACATTCAGAGCATTTAGCGCGTAAAGGTACCATTGAGTCTGATACTGAAAATACGCTTATTGCCATTAATGATCAAACCGATGCTGAAAACCAGCAATTTAAAACAGAACAGCAGCGCATTAAGCAGCTGTTAAAATCAGATCTGCAAGAAAGTGGCTCAGATACCCTGGTTATTGAGCTTGCAGAAAAACTAAAACACTTAAAAGCCGAAGAAAATACCGCACGTAAATATTTACGCTTAGAAACGGAGTATAAAAACTGGATTAACAAACAGTGGCAACAACATGCCTCACTGTGCCAGCAACAAAGTGCTAGCAAACAAAAGTTCTTGCATGTTGAAGATGAAATCAAGCAACTAGATGCATCTTACAAAACTAAAAAAACGGCTACCCAACAACAAATCAGCGAACAAAAAACCATACGCGAAAGAACTCAAAGTCTACTCACGCAATTGAACAACAGTATGGACCAGCTTAAAAACAGTCCTGCTCTATTAAGTGCTGATTTGCCTGAGTATGCTGCGCCCACATTGATTAGCCTGACCCAAACCACCTTACAAAATCGCAAACGACAAGAGAAAACCTTACAACAGGGTAAACAGGTATTACAGCAACTGTTTACCAAACATCATCGTAGTCAATTAGCCGAGACCTGGCAACAAGCCATAGAACACTCCAACACGAGTAGCCATTACATACAATCAGAAAGCTTAGCAATAGAACAGCCGCTGATTAATGTGCTGCAAATGGTGTCTAATGTAAAACAAATCACCAGCCAACAGATTGACCTACATGCCACCGATGTTAATGCGTTTTATCATCATCTACGCCAATTTGAACGCATTATTAAAGCCACAGGTGCTGAGCTATCAAAACATATCAGCGAAGAACACTACTTCTCTGCACTGGGTGAAATTACGGTAAAAATTCGTTCTAAAATGAATGATTTAGAGTATTGGCAAGCACTGAAGAATTTTGGTGATAATTACGAACAATACAAAGTTGATGTAGACCTTAGCGGCAATACTGAAATCCCCAACAGCTTAATCGAAGCGATGGGTGAATTAACTAGCATGTTGCCATCTACAGGTATCAGCATCAAACATTTATCCTTGTTTGATATTGAATTTAGCATCATGGAAAATGGCCAAATCAAATATGCACGTAATGCCAAAGAATTAAAAGATGTCAGCTCTACAGGGCTTTCTTATTTAGCTTTAATCACCTTTTTTACCGGCATCACCTCCATGTTACGCAAACAAGACCAAACCGCTGTTTGCTGGCCAATTGATGAGTTAGGTGATTTAGCCCCGGAAAATATTGAGGCGATGATGGCTATGCTAACAAAGAAAAATATTCAGATACTTTCCGCCACGCCTATCGCTGACCGACAAGTACTCAGCTTGTTTAATCGACGTTACTTATTAGACAACCAACAGCTACACCAAGTCAATTTACCTGAAAGTAAATTAGATCAACTATTAGCAGCGGGAGCAAGCCATGTTTAAATTAGTTACAGAAGCCCTGTTAAGTGGTCAATTTATTTGCCCTACCGCTTTTCCTGATGCCTTTGATTATTTATCTCAAGCCGACAATTTTAAAAAAGTCGATGCATTTTTAGCTCAGTTAGATAGAGAATTAGCCGTTTTAGATGGTGAAGAAATTTATTACTCTGCCTACACCGTAGTTGACGACAGTAACCGCCAAAAAATTAAAGAAGAGTTCTCAGAAACACGCTCTCAATTACGCCCAGTAGTGGAATGGATGGATATGATCATGACCACCACCGGACAAGACATGCCCATTAGAGCGCGTGATGAAATCAGGCTACATCATTTACTAAAAATGATAGAAAACGAGCCTTCTTTATGCGAACAACTGACTCGCTTAACTCAAACCACCTTTTTTCGTACCGCCAAAAGCAATATTGATGAGCAGTTAAGCTGGATTTTACAAAAACTGGAACAGTCGGGATACCTTGTAAAACCCAATCCACAAGGCGCACTTTATATAGTTACCGGGAAAATGAACTACCTGCATCAAATCATTGCCTTTTTAAATGATGCCGAAGCACTGGAGCTGGACCTAGCCGATGATCATGATGATCAAAACAACCAGCAGGAATTATTCTCATGAGTTTTGACCAGCAACAAGTCGCCAGCCTGATTAGAAAACTGGGCTCTTCTGATCAGATGTTAGCTAACGCCTATATTAATGGTACGGTATTTAGTGATAGTGACAATAAAAACCTAATTGAAGGCTTAAAGAAAACCGGTATTTTACGAACAGCAGATCATACTGATGAGTTTCGTTTAAGCACTGATGTTAAGCGACTGATTGACCGTTTATTATTAAGAAACTTACGTTATCGGCAAAACACCGATATGGCTAAGATGATCAAAAATGTCGAAGAAGATATTGAAGCCTACCGCATAGCCTTAGAACAAAATGAACAAGAAGAAGCAAAATATCATCTGGAACAAATTGATGACAACTTATATGAGTCACTCGAACTACTAGAAACTAGCTTAAACATTATGTTTTCGGCTATTACCAGCCAGTTCGGTTTTGTTAATTCTCTCACCAGTAAAATTCGAGAGAATGAACGCGCCTTAAACTATGCCCAACAATTAGTTAAAGAACTTAAACTGATCAACTTAAATGATTGCTATGAATGGCTAAATTGGGCCGTTCCACCTGAACTATCAAGCAAAGTCATTGCTTTTATCGACCAATACCAAAGTATAGTCAAGCGACTTGCCAGTATTGTCGATCGCATGAAGACGCTGCTATTTACCCTACGCTTACAAGAAAAAACAGCAAATAGAACCCGAGCTATGGCTCAATTCTTAAAACAACACCCCGAATGGGAGCCTTTGGACTGGAGTAATGAAAGCACGATTCCTAAGCTATTAAAACGTGGTTCAAAGTTAAGTTTACAAAGCAGTCTTAATACCAACAGATCAAGTTTACAGCCTGAGCTTATCAAAATTGTTCAACAGCTAAAACGGCAATCTAAACCTATTGCTGCTATTGAAAGAGATAGGGATTCACAGCCGGTAAAAGCCGCTGACTCCTCTCAAATTGAGTACCATAGAGATCACTATGAAACCCATATTGAAAAATTATTTTCCCAAGTATTGGAAAAGCAAGGCCATAAAATATCAGCCTTACAGTATTGGAAAATCGAGAATTTAGATATAAAACCCGAACTTTGGTTAGATTTTGTATTTGCCCAGCATTGTTGTTTACAAAAACGGCTTAAACAAGCAATCGCACTGGAAATGGAAGGTGAAGCGTTAGCAGGATTTAATGGAAATCAGCTAATTTCTGAAATTTACTTGCGTAGAGTTCAGTAAGAGCGGTCAAAACTCAAGCAGACTGCTTTGAAAAATATTGACTAACAGCTTGTATAATTTCTTCAAAATCAGCTTTTATATAGGCTTCATTAGCCCCCATACGTTTAATAGAATTGATAAAAGTAAGACTAGATGACACAGCAATTATATAGGGTCTATCCTCACCTAGCTCACGAATAATCTCAAATCCATCCATTTCAGGAAGATGTATATCCAGGACAACTAATGCAGGCTTAGTTTCTCTTATTAATTGCAAGGATTTTCTGCCATTTAAAAGATAAGCCACAGTGAAGCCTAAAAGTTCGAAACGCTCTTTCATCAATAGACAGCAGATCTCATCATCGTCAATGATTAAAATATTTTGATGATTCATGATAAGCCTCCATAATTATTCGCCACCGGCAAACAATACACTTATTATTTAAAAAAGTATGTCCGTTATAAATTACTTTTATAAATATTTGAGGGACCCAATGAAAAAAGAATATACCAATGGAATACTCTGCCCACACAAAAATTCATAATATGTTGTTGGATAAGATGGTCGATATTAGTAAAAATATTAATCAATAGTGATTGATTCTCAGGTTATCCATAACCCCCACTTTAAGCAATAAACTCTTTTAAAATAACTAAATTTAATTTTGTTAATTCTCTATGAGGGGTTTACACTTTAAGTATTGCTTGCAAGAAAGGAGTCAAAGAGATGAAGTACTTTGATTTAGATCCTAAGCTAACCATACCTTTCTATAATTTACTGGAACTATTAGGTGACAGTCTTAATTCATCCGTTTATAAAGCAGTCTCAAAAGAAAATCCTGATAGTTTTTTTATCATTAAAGTCTTAAAACGGCCTGTCAATAACGAAAGCCAGCGTCGCTATCTTTCTCAGAAAGTTGAAAGGCTAAAAATCATTCATGATCCGCGCGTTACTACCCCGCTAAGTTTTGAATACTATAGCGATGCTCAGTTTATAGTACGCCGTTTTTTCCCTGGAAAAACCCTGAATACTTTCCTTGTTGAACAACAAGAGAAAATATCGTTGACAGACTTTTTTAATATTGCCAGTGAATTATCGTTGGCAGTCAATGCCATACATGAGGCAGGTATTATTCATGGTGGAATCAAACCCAATAATATTCTGATTCAGGCCGAGACCAACGCGGTTCGAGTGGTGGATTTTTTAAATCCGGTCGATATTCAGGAAATCAGCCATTTTATCTACGATCAAAGTTTTGTTGAAGGGACTTTAGCTTATACCTCCCCGGAACAAACCGGTCGAATTAATCATCGCGTTGAATTTTCCACTGATATTTATTCTCTAGGGATTATCTTTTACCAGTTATTAACCGGTAAATTGCCTTTTACCAGTACTGATCCTTTGGAGTTGATTCATTCACACTTGGCTGAGGAGGCATCTCCAGTACATCATGTTAACCCTAAAGTTCCGGCAATTATCAGTGATATTGTCGCTAAAATGTGTCTGAAAGAACCTGAAAAACGTTATCAGACAGGTGTGGGCTTATATGCAGATATTTGTCATTGTGCTGATGAATATCGGCAAATGAAAGAGGTAAAGCCTTTTATACTGGGATTACGGGACCATACTCAACGAGTCATTTTTATTTCGAAAATGGTAGGAAGGAATAAGGAAGCTCAAGTTGTTCTGGATGAATATTCACTGCTTGTGTCGGGTAAAGGATTTCATTCGGCTTTTATTTCAGGGCTACCTGGTATTGGTAAAACGCGGTTAATTCAAGAATTACAACAACCTTTAGTTGAGAATAAAGGCTATTTCACCTCTGGAAAATTCGATCAATATCAAAAAAACATACCTTATAGCTCTTTAATTCAGGCTTTTCGTAATCTGATCCGCACTTTTCTAACTGAAAGTGATACGCGAGTTAAGGAATGGAAAGAACAAATCCTAGCAGCGTTGGGAAAGCAAGGGAAAGTGATTACTGATGTCATTCCTGAATTAACTGTTTTAATAGGAAGTCAGCCTGATGTGGCTGATTTGCCTCCAGTGGAAGCAAGAAACCGATTTAATAATTTATTCGGGGCTTTTCTGGCCAGTCTAAGTCGAGAAACTAATTCATTGGTACTATTTATTGATGACTTGCAATGGTGTGACAGTGCTACCTTTGATTTTCTACAACATTTGTTTGCCAATGCCGAAGATTATCCGCATCTATTTTTTATTGGTGCCTACAGGCACAATGAAGTTGATGAGTCACATCCTTTGGTTTTTTTACTCAGGACGATTAAAGACTGGGGACAGAAGCCTCAAGAGCTACGTATTGGCGCATTGAATAGGCAAGCCTGTCATGAGATGGTCGCCTATATCCTGGATTTACCATTGCAGCAAACTGAACATTTAGCTGTTTTTCTTGCGGAATTAACCGAAGGTAATCCCTTATTTGTCAGCGAAAGTTTGTCCTGGTTGAATGGTGAAGAACTGTTAATGTTTAGCGAACAAGGGCAATGGGGGTGGGATATGGAAAAAATCCGCCATTCCAATATGCCATCCACGGTAGTGGATATGTTTGGCTTTAAAGTTCAGCGACTGGAATTGGAAACACTGGAAATTGTTAAAATTTGTGCGTGTATGGGCAACCGTTTTGCTGCTGAAGATATTGCACTTATTCATGATGTTGAGTTAAGCGCTTTGTTTGAGTGTTTAAAGCCAGTTTTAACCTTAGGGCTGTTTATTGAAAGCAAAACTGAATTTCAGTTTGTTCACGATAGGGTTCAGGAAGCTGTATTAAGGTTGCTTCCATCTGAACAGCGTCGCCAGATTCACTGGAAAGTCGGTTGGCATTTGCTAGGAGATAAACAACTTGATGCTGAACTGGAAAAACAAGATAACTTATTTACCATAGCGGCACATTTAAATTTAGGCTGCCCAGACGATATCAGTAACGAAGAAATTCTGAAGGTAGCCCATATTAATCTCTATGCAGGTAATAAAGCGCTCAATGCCCTAGCTACTCAAGCAGCCAATGAATATTATAGTGATGGTCTAAAATTGTTGTCGGAACAAGCCTGGGTTGATCACTATTTATTGATGTATCGATTACACCAGAAACTAGCAAAAACCGAGTTGATGTGCGGTCGATATGAGGCATCTGAAGTTCTGCTTAATGAGTTGTTGCAACGTGCTGTCGATGATTTGGATAGAGCAGAAGCATTGGCGGAGCAAACGACTTCATTATCTTCTATTGGCGACTTTATCAAGGCAATTGACACCGCTAACAGGGGCTTGGCTTATTTTGATAAAGCGATTCCCGAAGATGATGAGTTGGTCAGACAGCGTTTGCAAACATTGATGCAGTCGATAGACGATAAATATGGTGATGTTTGGGATACCATTCTAAACATGCCGTTTACTGAGGATAGAAAAAGTAAAGTCGAGTTGGTTTTTTATAGCGAACTAATTCCTGACTTATATATGTCTGGGCTAGTTCCTCAATTGTATCTATCGGCGGCTCAATCGACCCTGCATTGTTTGCAGGGCGGCATGGATGAGTCGGTGATATATTCTTTCTCGATTATGGGGCTAAATCTGGGTGAGCAGGGACAATTTGAAATGGCCTTCCGTTATCAGGACCTGGCTCATGATTTGTGCGCCCGATATCCTGATACCTTTGGTGCAACACGGGGCATAAACGGGATAGTCTGGTGTAATATGCATTCACGCAGTCACCCTAAAGAAATCGTTGAATACTGTCGGAAAGGTATCCAGTGTGGTAAGAATTGCGGTGATTTATATAATGCAGGCTTGTCCTACGGACCTTTGATGTGGAATTTGCAAGTTCAGGGCAGTAATTTCACGGTAATAGAGGAAGTTGCGAAAGAGTGTCTGGAGTTTTCTATTAAGAATCAGCTGTCATTTTCAGTCGGTTTAGCAGAGGCAGTTCAGGCTGGTTGGACTGAACCGATGAAAAATGCGCGAGCTATCACGGTGCCGATGGATGAGAAACTGGCCTTATGGAAAAGTCGGAATCATGTCGCATCTGCCGGGAGTTATTTCGTGTTACTGGGCATTAGTCATTATTATTTTGGCCGATATCAAGAGGCAAATGAATGCCTGGATACAGTCCAGGGGTTTCTGACTGGAATGACCGATAATGTACTAAAACGGCAATGGTATGCTTTCAGGTTATTAAATGCCCTACGTTATACAACAGACCCTGCGGAATCAAGACAAGCTTTGCAATCCCGATTAACACCACTTTTGCAGCAGTTGGAAACCTGGGCTGCGTTAGGGCCTTTGCTAAAACCTTACCTGGCCTTATGTCATGCTGAATGGAATCGATGTTTTTCCGATTCCTCGGATACTGGTATGTATTATTTGCAGGCGATAGAACAGGCACGTGCGCAAGACTATATTTTTTTAGATGGCTTTATTAATGAATTATTTGCGCAATGGTTATTACAGAAAAGCTGGGTCAGTAGTCAACAATATTTGAAACTAGCACTGCAACTGTATCGAGATTGTGCTTGCAAAGGAAAAGAAATTCAACTGCTGGAAACCTACCCGCAAATATTTAAAAACGAACCGAGTGTGTATTCTGAGGAACAGATAGAGAGTGATGAAGGACATACCTTACCTGATCTTGATGTAGATTATCTAATTAAATCATCTCTGGTTTTGTCAGCTGAGACCGATCAAGTACAACTGTTGTCGAAGATTATGAATGTAGTTTTGGAATGTTCAGGTGCTCAACAGGGGTTTTTATTGCAGAAAAAAGATGAAGACTGGTTGTGTCTGAGTGAAAAACAGGTTAAAGAGAAAGCATCAGAAAATATAATTCCCGCCCCACTAAACGAAGTAAGCAATATTTGTCAGGGTATTGTGCATTATGTTAGCAGAACTCAAGAGAGTGTCGTGTTGGCTGATGCTCTTGAGTCTCCAGAGTTTCAAAATTTACCAGAGGTCTCGAACTACTCAATACGGTCTTTGTTATGTGTTCCTGTTATGCGTCAAGCTGATTTAGTGGGGATATTGTATT
Source organism: Methylomarinum sp. (assembly GCA_030641565.1). Classification (GTDB taxonomy): domain Bacteria; phylum Pseudomonadota; class Gammaproteobacteria; order Methylococcales; family Methylomonadaceae; genus QPIN01. The sequence continues at coordinate 762 of DAOWHF010000009.1, read as the reverse complement.
TGGAAAATCGTTTATCACCTAGTGTGTTTACAGCAGATCGGGTACGAATGATTGAGTTACTTAGCTTGCAAATGGCTATTTCCATAGAAAATGCCCGTCTGATATCGGAAATAAGCGAATTCAATACAGAACTGGAACAGCGGGTTCAGGAAATATCCCAGAAGAATAGGGAAAAAGATCATTTGTTGATTCAACAGTCAAAATTAGCGACGATGGGTGAAATGATCAACAATATTGCCCATCAGTGGCGGCAGCCCTTGAATGCCTTAAGTTTGTTACTTGGAAATTTACAGGATGCCAAACAGTTTGATCAATTGAGTTCAGAATATCTCGACCAGCAAATTGAAAATGGTTTTAACTATATAGACAAAATGTCTAATACCATTAACGACTTCAGGGACTTTTTCAGTCCTCATAAAGTGCGTGAGGTCTTTAGTGTACTGCAGGCCGTTGAGTATGCGGTAGTTCTTGTGGAGGCAAGCTTTAAAGCACATAGCATTCAGATCATTGTAGATATGCCAAAAGATATAAAGCTTTATGGCATACTCAATGAATATGCACAGGTTGTGTTAAATTTGTTAACTAATGCCAAGGAAGCTATTCTTAGTCATAAGGCTACTGGCGAGATTAAAGTCAGTTTGGTGACTCGACAGGGTAAAGTCTATTTAACTGTTCATGATAGTGGTGGCGGGATCGATGAGGAGATTCTGGAACATATATTTGAGCCTTATTATTCCACCAAGGAAGGCGGTATGGGTATAG
>DAOWHF010000351.1:0-6414 GCA_030641565.1 Methylomarinum sp. | reverse complement strand
TTGATCTAAATAGGTTTGTACCTGTTGCCTGGACAAGGGCTTTTTATTCAGAGACTTAAACTCATCATCTTCTGGGTCTATATGTACCAGGACATCAACCACATCATCAAATTCTGCTTTTAAATTGTCCCTGACAACATCTCCTATCATATGTCCCTCTGAAACACTGATACGCGAATCAACCACAATATGTGCATCGATATAAGCATCTTCACCCATACGTCGTGTACGCAATAAATGAATACTTTGCACGCCTTGGGTTTGCTTAATGACCCGACGTATTTCTCTAACATAATCTTCGGGTAAAGAACTGTCTACCAATTCATTAATGCTCTCCAGCACTAATGAAATGCCCATTTTGGCAATCATTAAGCCTACTATCACGGCAGCCACAGCATCAGCGAATGGATATCCCATAAATACCGCACCGATACCAAAAAGCACCACCACTGAAGAAAAAGCATCACTGCGATGATGCCAAGCATTGGCTAACAGTAATTTTGAGCGAGTCATTACACCCACGCGCTTGGTGTAATGAAACAACCATTCATTAGCTAAAATAGAGACAAAAGCGATACCCAGGGTTTCTTGATTTGGAACCAGTAATTTTTCCGGATCAAACAGTCGATCCATTGCATCCCAGGCAATACCACCGGCAACAACAACCAAGCCTAAGCCGAGCAATACAGTTGCCATGGTTTCAAACCGTCGATGCCCATAAGGATGATCATGATCCGCTTCTCTACTACCTAATTTAATCGCAACAATAACAAAAAGATCACTGATTAAATCTGAAAGCGAATGAATACCATCCGCAATTAAAGATGCTGACTGACCTACAATACCAACGCCAATTTTAATCAGGGTTAAAAAAATATTAACCGCTGCGCCAACATAAGTCACACGAGACTTTAGCTTTAAAATTTGTTCAGCATTATACGCTTCCATCACATTACCCCACTTCTAAAATAATGGTATATTCCATCTCTTCTGAACGGGTCTCCAGTACTTTATGACCATTGATTCGGCACCAGGCAGGAATATCCTGCATCACCCCAGGGTCTGTACAAACAACCTCCAGCACATCGCCCGTTTGCATTGTTTTTACTTTATCCTGAGTCCGTATAACAGGCAAAGGACATAGCAAGCGTTTTGCATTTAAACTTTCATTAACCATTATTACGCCCTAAATAAACCATTCTTGAGGAATTTCATCTTCTTTTAACGGCTTTACCTGAACCGTTCTTTCCGTACCATCTTTTTCTCTGATGGTGACATCAACAAACTCAGCATCACGCCCCTGACCATAGCGCGCAGTTAATTGTGCGGCTATTAACAAGTCTTCTTCTGTCGGCGCACCATCAACCATGGCTAATGGACCTCGATGACTGGCACAGTTCATATTTATAAAGTCTTTTTTATAGCCTTGCATAAAACGGGCCTCACCATCTTCTCTGGCAACAATGACTTTAAAATTATTTTTAGGCCGAATATGCCTGCCAACTTTTAATAACATCACATCATCCAGATCATATTCTTTACGTCCTCTGGCCGACCATAAATCAACTAACTTATCAGAATAGCTTTTATCAGTTAAGAAACAACAGCCACCCGCTGGCTGAGCAAAATCTTCAAAACCAAATTCTTTGGCTAATGCCATCTGTGGTTTACGTGTACGTCCACTAAATTTATGCAGTTTTTCTCTATCAATCCAGCCTTCACGCTCTGGTAAAGTCATCGGTAAGTTCTGTGCGCATAAAGGACGTAATAACAAATCATCTGCACCCGATTCAGTGGCGATAACAGGCATAGTGTCTTTTCTTTGTGACATAGGACGCTGCCCCATCACTTCACCGGTAATGATAAAGTCAAAGCCGTTTTCTTTAATCCACTCTTTGGCTTTATGAACCATAAAGATTTTACAATCTAAACAAGGATTCATATTGGCACCATAGCCATGCTTAGGATTTATTAACACATCTTTATATTCATCAATAATATCAACAATGTGTAGCTTTATACCCAACTGTTCGGCAGACCATAAGGCATTATTTCTTTTCGGTTTGTCCTTATCTTTTTTTCTAATGGCATGAGTATGTCCTTCCACACAAAAGCCAGTAAAAAAGTTAATCCCTTCAACGTGTACACCTTGTTCCATCACAGTTTTAGCAGCCAATAATGAATCCAGACCTCCAGAAATCAATGCCACTGCTTTTCTTTGCTTACTCATAACGCCTAACTATATCTTGAAAAATTGATCGATATTATACCCCTCACCATGTATTTTTAGGGCATACAAAATAGATAAATTGTTACTCATCCCCCTTACATATTCGCTAAATTTTATTTGTATTACATTTTAAGCTAGACTTAGTCGCTATACTTTGTACTTATCAAACAAACTTATTGCTTTGTTTACAAGCAACCATAACCAAGGAGATTCTAATGGAAAGAGATGAAGCAATGGCTTTCATGATTAAGCTACTAAAAATCCTGTTGCACAAAGACGGATCTGATTTATTTATTACTGCGGGATACCCCCCTGCGATGAAAGTTAAAGGGGTTATGTCACCTATGTAGCAACAACCATTATCAGAAAATGATTCTAAAGCACTGACGCAGTGCATTATGAATGATAAGCAGCTTAAAGAATTTGAAGAAACCCAAGAGTGTAACTTTGCAATTGCACCTGCGGGGCTATGCCGATTTCGTGTAAATGCCTACGTTCAACAGGGTTGCCAGGGCTTAGTTATCCGAACCATTGCCGCTGAAATTCCTAATTTTGAAAAACTAGGTCTTCCTTCTGTATTAAAAGATATTATCTCTCATAAAAATGGTTTAATTATCATGGTAGGTGGTACAGGTTCTGGTAAGTCAACATCAATGGCGGCGATGATTGATCATCGTAATGAAACCAGTCACGGCCACATCATTACCATTGAAGACCCTATTGAATATGTACACAAACATAAAAACTGTGTAATTATGCAACGCGAAGTAGGTGTTGATACCCAGGATTGGGAAATAGCCCTGCACAACACCTTACGCCAAGCACCTGATGTGATTGTACTAGGCGAAATCAGGGACTCTAAAATTATGGAATTCGGCTTAGAGTTTGCTCAAACAGGTCATTTAGCCATGGCAACACTACATGCGAACAATGCCAACCAGGCTGTTGATCGTATTTTGGGCTTTTTCCCCATCCAAAGCCAAGCAAAACTCATGCAAGACATATCACTTAACTTGCGCGCCATTATTTCTCAGCGCCTGGTTAAAACAGTAGATGGTGGCCGTTGCGCCGCAATTGAAATTTTAATCAACACCCCATTAATTGCTGATTTAATTGCTAAAGGTGATATTAGCGGTATTAAACCTATTATGGCCAAGTCTCGTGAATTGGGTATGCAAACCTTTGACCAAGCCTTATTAGAGCTCTATCAAGCAGGCAAAGTCAGTTACGATGAAGCATTGAAAAATGCAGATTCTCGCAATGAATTACGTCTGCAAATCAAATTGTCTGGCGGAGAAGATAAATCCACCGGCGGCTTGTCTTTACAAGAAACCGAAGAAGATCAAAATACTATGTAACACGCCATCAATATAGTCATGTCTTCACTATTAAGCACAGAACTTAAAAGACCAAATAAAAACTATGGATTTATTACCTTATTTAAAATTACTGTTAGATAAAAAAGCGGATTCTCTTGCTTTAAAAGCAGACTCAGCGCCCTGCTTACGTTTGTTAAATCAGGAAAAAGCCGTTGGCAACACTATTGTTACAGCTGAATTTCTCAATCAATTTATCGACAGCCTGGCTAATGAATCTCAACAACAGGATTTGGCAAACTTCAAAACAGTTCGTATACCTTACACACCACTAAGCAGCACCTTTATTGTACAAATCGATAAGAGTATTGATGATATGACTGTTCTTATCATGCCAGACCAACGCGATAGAAAACCGACCGCTCAACAGAACATTCAGGTTTTAGGTGCTGCGCCAGAGTCTCATCTTGACATCATGCCCTACTTAACCGAAATGGTTAAACAAGATGCCTCTGACATCTTCTTTACCGTAGGTTCAGCGATCAAAATCAAGATCTCTGGCACGGCTGTTGAAATGGATAGCTATATCCTTACACCCGAACTGACGGAATCAGCCGCCTTTAGCATTATGGACGAGGCTCAAATCGAAGAATTTAAAACCACTAAAGATCTCGATTTTGCTATTAGCTTGCCTGATGGCAGTGCACGTTTTCGTGTCAATGCCTTTTATCAACGCAAAACGGTTGGACTGGTACTGCGTTTAATTCCTTCAATCATACCAAGATGTGAAGACTTAGGGCTTCCTGAAATCTTGCTCGAATTAATTTTAGCAAAACGCGGGTTATTACTAATGGTTGGTGGCACGGGATCAGGTAAATCGACCTCCCTCGCTGCAATGATCAATCATCGCAACGAACAATCAGCAGGCCATATATTAACTATTGAAGATCCAGTGGAGTTCTCCCACCCAAATATAAAGTCCATTGTCAATCAACGTGAAGTAGGAATAGACACGGCGTCTTATGCCCGTGCTCTTAAAGCCTGCTTACGGGAAGCCCCTGATGTTATTTTAATTGGTGAAATTAGAGACAGAGAAACCATGGAGGCTGCTTTAGAACTAGCCAACACGGGACATCTTTGTATATCAACCTTACACGCCAATAACGCCAACCAGGCAATGGAACGTGTGGTCAATATGTTTCCGCAAGTCCAACATAAGCAATTATTTATGGATCTTGCAATCAACCTAAATGCGGTTGTTTCTCAACGCTTAATTCCAACGCCTGATGGCAAACGTTGTGCGGCGATAGAAGTTTTAATTAATACCCCTCATATATCAAACTTAATTTTAAAAGGTGCCTTAAACGAAATTAAAGATGCAATGGCATCCAGTGGAAGCAAAGGCATGCAAACCTTTGACAACACCTTATATGATCTTTTTAAACAGAAAAAAATCAGTATGGAAGAAGCTTTACGTAATGCCGATTCTCGTAACGATTTAGAAGCTAAAATTAATTTTGGTTAATTACACTGACATCTAATTCGAAAACACATGACATGGGAATATTAAATCAACTCCGGGATGAAGCAAATCAAAAAAAAGAAAATGAGCTTAATAAAGTAACGCGTAAAGAACAGCTAGAAAAAAACTACCAAACCCAGATTCTACCAAGAATGCAAAATACCTTTCATTTTATGAAAGAACTTGTAGATCATTTAAAGTTTCTTGAACATGCTATAAAAATTGAAAATTATAGTACCCATTACCCTCAATTTGGTACCTTAACCCAAGCTGATTACAAAATTAACACCGATGGAATTGTTGGTTTTGTTGACTCAAAGCGTCTGATGCAAATCAATGTTTCTTTCCAGTGCCTCGGGGATGGTGATTTTTTCATTAAGAAAAAAGGTAAATTTGCCATTGAACAGGAAATTGCTTTTCTTCATGAAAAACAAATAAAATTCAAATGGAATCCCGCTCAAAGCTTTAATGAAACGGCTAACATAAAAATATATAAGAACTTCCCTGTCAACTTTCGCTTTGAGGTTGATTATGAGCAGTCTCAGATCAAGCTCCACATTAAAAACCACGCTGAATTTGATAACTACACAAAGACATTCCAACCCGATGAAGTTAATGATGAGTTATTAGATGAAATAGCGCGTTTTATGCTAAGAAAAGACTGTGATTTTATTCGCCTAAAAATTTCAAATAAACAAAAACAAGATATACGCCTACGCCTTGATGAATACAATCAGCAACAAACCGTCATGCAACAACAAATTCAATTTGAAGAATCACAAGAAAGATCATTAGCCAAAAAAAGTCTTTTTTCTCGTATAAATCCCTTCTCAAAAAATAAAAAGTAAATCTCGCTAACAGTAAAATGCTCTGTGCTTTTTTTTAGGCTATAATCAACGGTTTTTTATTGCCTGAGCAGTAGCCGCCGTGTCTAGCACAAACAACGATTTATCAACATTTCAAGGGCTTATCCTAGCCTTACAACAATACTGGTCTGAACAAGGCTGTATTTTATTACAACCCTTAGACCAAGAGGTCGGCGCGGGTACCTTTCACCCTGCCACTTTTTTACGCGCGATAGGACCTGAGCCATGGAATGCCGCTTATGTGCAACCATCCAGAAGACCAACCGATGGGCGTTTTGGCGAAAACCCGATGCGTCTGCAACATTATTACCAGTTTCAGGTTATTTTAAAGCCCTCCCCTGATAATATTCAGGAACTCTATTTAGGCTCATTAAAACACTTAGGTCTTGATCTGCTTGAACATGATGTACGTTTTGTTGAAGATAACTGGGAATCGCCCACCTTAGGCGCCTGGGGACTAGGCTGGGAAGTTTGGCTTAA
>DAOWHF010000108.1:0-12267 GCA_030641565.1 Methylomarinum sp. | reverse complement strand
TTTTTTAGATGGTGGAGGAGGTGTATATTGATTATCAAGCGTTTTATCAATTTTAACAGCTAGGCTTTCAACAGTTTTTATAGTTAGCTTTATATTTGGTCCTTTTGCCTCAGAAATATAGTTACCTATCAATTTAGCATCACTAACTCTGACTAAATGACCCATAAAATAAGCAAACAAAAAACTAGGTTTATGAAGTCGTCCAACAAGCACATAATCCGCGCCAAATTGCTGACCTAACTTTGCTGCAACATCATGATGATCAAATAAATAGCCAACACCACTATCTGCAAACTTCTGACTCTCTAGGTCAATATCAATAATCGTATAATCTGCCGACTTAAGTTCTGCTTCCAATAATGGTTTTATTGATGCTGTGCGTTTAATTTCAGCAGGTATTCGCGGAGCTAGTGTCATATCTTTAAGTTCAAACTCAAGGATTGCAATTTTAGTTCCTGCTGACAGACTAAAGCTCATACATACTAATGTATTTAAGATAAACAAACGACTCCAGTGTGTGTGTTTCTTCATGTTCATAAATATTGCCCTTTGAAAGCCTTGCGATTTATAACTAGCCTCTAATTGATTTGTGATTATAGCAACATTACATAGAAGTGATTATTTGTAATGACTGTTGTGGGTCGAAAGCACCTATTGAATATGATTTATCAGGGGTATTTTTTACTAGATTTGAATGAGTGCAGTCAGCCAAAAGCAGCCGAATACTTGAGTATTAAAAGTAATCCCAATCCCTCCTTTTTATAGCAACACCCTTCCAGATTTTGTAAGCTATAACTGTCTAAAATTTCAGTATTGGCTTACATACAAAACCTATATTGAGGAGTATGTTTAAATTGGTTGGAAATTACGGGGCAAGGATTTTAATTCAATAGGCTTGTACCAGACAAAAGGAGTAATAAATGAAAAGTAACAATAAAAACCTTATTCAAGATTTCTATCTTCGTTTTAAGAATTTTATTAAGTTTTTTATACCAAGTGAAAATAAAGCTCTTTTAACACTGTACTATAAACGTCTTTGGTCGACTCATGAGTATTTAAAACAGTTTAATCACGCGGGTGAAAAAGACAACAAAAAAAGCAACAATTCCAGTTCACTAGATGACATCAAGAAAGATTTGGAGGAAAAAGAGGAGACTTGGGATAATGGAAATAAAATAGAGCAGCAAATGGTTTTTATGATGGATGCAGATATGCTCGATTTTGAGATAGATCGGAAGTTATTAGGTGCCAAACGTTATTTTGAAGATAATTATATTAATCTCTATAAAGACCAAAAAATTAAAATACAGAACACTGACGAAACACAGAAGAAGAGATTGTTATTACGTTTAATGCAAGACATTCAATGGCAAATACGTAAGCGGAAAAGTATGGAACCTGATATCGAAATAATTAGAATGACTATGATGGTCACTATGGCCATATCTATCTTATGTACTTTATTGACTTATAATTTCATATTTACAAGTTCCCAAGGCTACCCACCGTATTTTATATTAGTAATATCTGCTGGGTTTATGGGCACAATTTTTAGTATGCTTATGGGTGTGGCCAAGCAACCTAATGAACTTATTTTAGATGATTTACAAAATTTATTATCCATCTGGCATATTGGTGTAAAGATAACGTTAGGTGTAGGTGCGGCCTTATTGTTTTATTATTTTTTTCAATCTAAACTCGTCCCTTTGGACTTGTTTCCAGATATCGATAAATTAGATAGGTTTTTAAGATGGAAAGGATGCGATTTGAAGGATGATTGCATCAACAGTTTAGGGCTTGACCCGCAAGATCTGACAATAATACACGAATGGGACGCTAACCTGTATGAATTAATGATTTGGTCCTTTCTTGCAGGATTTTCAGAACAATTGGTTCCTGATATTTTGAACAAAACCAAATCTCAAATACATATTGGTAATTAATTAAAAATTAAACCAAGAGGATACAGTGACGGAATGAACCAGCTCTACAGGGTGGTGGAAAGGACGCATATCAATCTTAAACGATGGGCTTTACTTCGTTCAACACATCTTATAGATTTTCATATTATTTTAAGTTTGTGCGGGGAAACAAACGTGATGCCTTTCCCAAGTTTTTATTACCAATAAATTAACCTGATGAGCTGGTTATTTAGAGGGGGGGTATCAATTTTTTAAAATCATTATACGTTATCTCACCGCCTGCTTTGGGTCGATAGTGAGCGTTCAGAATAAAGTTGCTAAAGATTTGAAATGAATTTTATCTCGACAATCGTTACGGATTCTTTTTAAGCAAAGAATTCTAGCTCAATAGATGGTTTTTTACTGTCTACATTGCGCCTACATTTATTCAGACGCAATAAAAAAGGCCCGTAACGAAAACGCTACAGGCCTTTAGAATATGGAGCTGGTGATGGGACTCGAACCCGCGACCGGTTGATTACAAATCAACTGCTCTACCAACTGAGCTACACCAGCAATGTTGATTCGTATATTATACGAGTTTTTTTTATCCTGTAAAGAATTTATTTTATCTTTTTTTATTTATTTTATTGTTTCTTTTGTTTTTATGTACAGGTGTTGTAAATTTTGTTCTAAATTTCCGTTGGTTAGGTGTTTTTTTGTCGTCAGTGTCTTTTGGCTGGAATGAAGGAATTAAATGTTTCTTTCCATTACCGATTAAATCCGCTCTTCCCATGTTTTTTAACGCTTCGCGTAATAACGGCCAGTTTTTAGGATCATGATAGCGCAAGAAGGCTTTGTGCAAGCGTCGTTGTTTGATGCTTTTGGGGATAGGCATGTCATCGGCTTTACGACTGACCTTTTTCAGCGTGTCTTTGCCTGAGTGATACATGGCGGTAGAAATAGACATAGGGGAGGGCAGATAGGCTTGTACTTGATCCGCTCTAAAACCATTGCTTTTTAACCATAAGGCTAAATTAAGCATGTCTGTATCTTTCGTGCCTGGGTGGGCTGCGATAAAGTAGGGGATTAAATACTGTTCTTTGCCGGCTTCTTTTGAGTACTTATCAAACATTTCTTTAAAACGATCATAAGTGCCCATGCCAGGCTTCATCATTTTTGATAAAGGACCTGATTCGGTATGTTCTGGGGCAATTTTTAAATAGCCGCCAACATGGTGGGTGACTAATTCTTTGACGTATTCTGGTGATTCAACCGCTAAGTCATAACGCAAGCCTGAGGCGATAAATATCTTTTTAATACCCGGAAGGTTTCTGGCTCTGCGGTAAAGTTTGATTAATGAAGAGTGATTGGTATTTAAATTGTGGCAAATTCCTGGGAACACGCAGGAAGGTTTTCTGCATGACTCTTCTATTTTTTTATCTTTACAAGCTAAGCGGTACATATTGGCCGTGGGGCCGCCTAAATCGGAGATGTGTCCTGTAAAGGCAGGGGAGGTATCTCTAATCGCTTCAATCTCTTTAATAATAGAGTCTTCTGAGCGACTTTGGATGATACGTCCTTCATGCTCGGTGATTGAACAAAAGGTACAGCCACCAAAACAACCGCGCATAATATTGACCGAATGCTGAATCATTTCAAACGCGGGGATATTGGCGTCGCCATATTGAGTGTGGGGCAAACGAGAATAGGGGCGATCAAATACACCATCCATTTCTTTCGTGGTTAAAGGAATAGGTGGAGGATTAATCCATATCTGCCTTGAGCCGTGGCGTTGAATTAAGGGTCTGGCATTACCCGGATTGGTTTCGCCATGCATAACACGGGAGGCGTGAGCGTATAACACGGGGTCATCTTTAACTGATTCATAATCCGGCAGACGAATCACGGTTTGTGATCTTTGTTTATTAGGAATATGCCGAGTAAATTGGACAACCTGCTCACCATTAGCTGTTTCTGGCTTTTTATCGCAAGCAGGTTCTTCCTGATATGGATTGGTCGGGGGATTGATCACACCGGGTTTGTCAACTGATGTGGAGTCTTTTTCTGTCCAGTCACCGGGAATTTGCTTAACGTAATGCACCGTGCCACGAATACCTTTTAAATCGGTAACCGCTTCACCATTGGCCAAACGATGTGCAATTTCAACAATTTGTCTTTCTGCGTTGCCGTAAACTAATAGATCGGCTTTAGCATCCATCAATACAGATTTACGCACTTTGTCAGACCAGTAATCATAGTGAGCCATACGTCTTAAGCTGGCTTCTATGCCGCCAATGATGATGGGGACATTTTTATAAGCTTCTCTACAGCGATGAGAATACACATTAACCGCACGATCAGGACGTTTTCCACCGTCGCCATTGGCTGTGTATGCATCATTGGAGCGTATTTTTTTGTCAGAGGTGTAGCGATTGACCATGGAATCCATGTTGCCACCAGTTACACCAAAGAATAAATTAGGTCTGCCTAGTGTTCTAAAATCTTCCACATGTTTCCAATCAGGTTGGGAAATAATACCCACTCTAAAACCTTGGGCTTCTAAAGTACGCCCGATAACGGCCATGCCAAAGCTGGGGTGATCAACATAAGCATCTCCAGTGACTAGAATAATATCGCAAGAATCCCAACCTAAATTGTCCATTTCATCCCTGGTCATAGGGAGCTCGTTAGCTATTCCGAAGCGTTGCGCCCAGAATTTTTTATAGCCGAATATGTTTGGTGCAGTTTGGGTCATTTTTTGATTACTTTATCTAATACTGAGGAATTGTTACGTTTTAAATCGTTAACGAAGACAGAGAAATCTATCTGATATTGCTGTTCTAATTGTTTGGCTTTTTCTCTGAGTTGTTTCATTGTATATTTGGGGGCATTTTCTCTAAAAGCAAAGCCGATAATGTTGCCGCGTTTACGAACGGGCAAAAATAATATTTTCCATTCAAAAACGCGCCCCATATTCCAGGCTACTTGCTGAAATAATTCTTTATTGGTTCCCCATAAATTAATGACTAATAGACCATCATCTTTTAACAAGGTTCTACAGCTATCAAAAAAATTTTCACTGCTGACTTCAAGCGCCATGCCAGCATGATCGTAAGCATCTATCACTATAAGATCATGTTGTTCTTCTGTGAGTTTGCTTTGAGTGGATACATATTCACCACCACAGCCTATTTTTACTTTTAAACGAGGGTCACGCGGGAGCTCAAAGTGACTGCGAGCCACTTTTAATACGCTGTTGCGGTATTCAATAACTTTAATCTGGCATTCAGTAAATTGATGTAATAAATACTTGGTAATGGCGCCGCCACCTAAACCAATCATTAAAATGTCTTTGGGGGAATCATTAAATAGCAATAAGCCCATCATTGCCTGAGCATAAAGAGAATTTAGCTGGTTTGGATCTTCTAACAGCATGGTGCTTTGTCTTGAATGTGAGCCAAAATGTAGCGCTCTTACCCCTTTTGTATCAATAACTTCTATGGAGCCTTCTTCATCGTGGGTTTGGTGGACAAGCAAACCGTCATATTTATACATAACTTTCTAATAATATCTTAAACTGCTGCTATTTTCTCTTATAAGCAGTCACTTGTCTTGATAAATAAACGATTCAATCATCGCCAGGTTTTAGCTTTGGCGCTACCAATGATCTTAAGCAATATTTCCACGCCATTACTGGGGTTGGTTGATACGGCAGTGTTAGGTCATTTAGATTCTGAGCAGTTTTTAGCGGCGGTTGCTCTGGGTGGGGTGGTTTTTAGTTTTATATTTTGGGGATTTGGTTTCTTGCGTATGGGAACCACAGGGCTGACAGCGCAAGCATTTGGGGAAGATAAGAAAACCGAAGTGAATGCGGTGTTAATGCGTGCATTACTGTTGGTTTTAATTATTTCTTGTTTTATATTTCTATTCAAGCAAACGATAGAGCAGATAAGTTTTTATTGGCTGAAAAGTAGCGCAGGGGTTGAGGAACTGGCATTACGTTACTTTGAGATAAGAATTTGGAGTGCCCCCGCAACACTTAGTTTGTATGCCTTATTGGGTTGGTTTTTAGGTCAGCTAAATGTGAGGGTTCCGCTATTAGTGGTGTTAGTTACTAATATCACTAATATTGTTTTAGATGTACTGTTTGTGTATCAATTTAATATGCAGTTGCAAGGGGTGGCTTTAGCGTCTGTGATTGCTGAGTATGTTGGGTTTACAGTGGCTTTGTTGATTGCGATTAGAATGATGCGAAAGAACTCATCGTTATGGCTAAGCAAACAATGGATAAATGCCAGTAAATTTAAAGCGATGCTATTAATTAATAGCCATATTTTTGTCAGAACATGGTGTTTGATTTTTACCTTTGCTTTTTTTACCGTACAAAGTGCAAGGATGGGTGATCTGGTGTTAGCGGTTAATGCAGTGTTACTCAATTTTCAAAGTTTTATGGCTTATGCTTTAGATGGCTTTGCACATGCTGCGGAAGCATTGGTCGGTAAAGCCGTGGGTGCTAAAAACAGGGTAATGTATCGACAAGCTGTTTTAACCGCAGGCTTTTGGTCTTGTGCTGTTGCAATAGTATTTGCTGTGTTTTATTTGGGTTTAGGGCAACAGATAATAGCGCTATTAACGGGTTTGGTTGAAGTGAGGGAAATGGCTTATGAGTATTTACCCTGGTTGATTGCTATGCCATTAGTATCGTTTGCTAGTTATCTTTTTGATGGCATATTTATTGGTGCAATGATGACTAAAGCAATGCGAAATACCATGTTGTTTTCTTTGTTTGTTGTGTTTTTACCTGTTTGGTATTTTACTCGGTATATGGGGAATCATGGCTTATGGTTGGCTATGACTGTTTTTATGTTGGCGCGCGGACTGTCTATGATGGTTGTTTATAAGCGTAGAGAGCGTTAAGGAAGATTTTTATGTCCCATAAGCATGGGATAAGTTGAAAACTGTGAATTATCCCCCATATTTTTAGAAATCCTATGATAGTTCGCGTAAAATCATGACTATCAAAATTTAACCTGTATGGACAGTATTATGAAACACGTTTTATTTTTAGCATTATTAGCCGCATCAAGTCTTAGTTATGCCGATGATGCAAAGAATGAGTGGCATGCCACCTCATTAACAGAAACAGTCATCAAGAATATTCAGCAATCTCAGTTTAAGTATAAAAAATGTGTGACTGATGAAATGCAAAAAAAGGGTTATGCAAATATTGATTCACGTAATTCAACTGATGCCATTATTAAACAATGTGAGAAAACATTGTCAGAAATGCGTCAGGTTTATCTTGATGCCAAAGTGCCAGGAGTTATTGCAGACCGTCATTTAAAAAAGATGCGTATTGACATTACCCGACGTGTTTTAAAACAACTGATGTTTGCAGAAGCGGCTCGTAAAGCGGGACAATAATTTACAGGGTAAAGAACAGGTATAAAATAATTTGGGCAACTTGGAATGAGACTTTAGCTTAACCTAGGCGGGATTAAAGTCCCATTTTCAATTTGATGGGTTGTAAAGTTTATTTGGCGCATGCTTTTAAGATGATGCGAGTCAGTTATAAAGGTCATATTATCAAAGCTAATCCTACTTAAAGGTACCCAAGGTACTGATGTTTAAAACAATAAAAATATGAATACTAATTACACAATAGATTTATCTTTAGTGCCCACAACACTTGATTTGTGGCATGTTTCCTTAATTGCGGCCGTATTGGCTTTAGCATTAATGTTAATTATCGTTTTGTTATCTATGGTCATCGGTATGGCTAGAAGAGCAAAACAAGTGGTTGCAGAACCTGTGCAGGAAAAAGCACTAGAGCCTGAAGTTAAGATTGTAGAAAAAATTATTGAAGTTGAAAAGATTGTCCAGGCACCGGCTCCAGAGCCGGTTGTTTTAAAAAAGTCTACTCCAGATGCAGCTCTACAATTATTAGGTTTGCTACAAAAAGAGGCGCGTTTTATCGATTTCATTAAAGAAGATATTACAGCTTACAGTGATGCAGATATTGGTGTTGCAGCGCGTGTTGTACATGAAGGCTGCAATAAAGCCGTTAATGAATATTTTACTTTAAGCTCGGTACGTACAGATCAAGAAGGCAGTAAAGTCACTTTAGCAAAAGGCTTTGATGCATCTGAGGTGCGTTTAACTGGTAATATCGTGGGAGAAGCTCCTTTTACAGGTACCCTGATTCATAAAGGTTGGCAGGTGACTGATGTTCGTTTACCTAAGTTGACTAAGGGGCACAATGCTAAGATTGTGGCCGCTGCCGAGGTCGAATTATGAATGGTTTGTTTGGTCATGTGAATCAAAACAACTCTGATGCTACTAAGCATGAAGAGGATCAGGGAAATGATCATGAGCATTCTGAAAATTTAGATGACGAAATGGATAGTCAAAATTCTGATGCTTCTGAAATTCAAACAACTGAATCTCTGGGTACAAAATACTCTGTTGGTATTGATTTAGGTACAACACACTGTGTTTTATCTTATGTCGATTTGAGTAAAGATGACGAGGAGCTTACTCAAGAAGTGATGGCAATTCCTCAGCTAACCTCGCTTGGTGTAGTTGAAAATAAGCAACAATTACCTTCATTTTTGTATTTAGCCCATGATGCTGAAATTTCAGAAGGCTCTACGACATTACCTTGGACTGCTAAACCTGATTATTTGGTCGGGGATATTGCCCGAAATTTAGGCAGTAAAACACCTATTCGTTTAGTCTCCAGTGCTAAAAGTTGGTTGTGTCATGCAGGGGTTGATTGTAAAGAACCCATCTTGCCGTCTGAAGCACCAGAAGAAGTCGGTAGAGTGTCACCTTTTCAGGCAACAAAGTCTTATTTATCGCATATGAAAGATGCTTGGGATAAACAGCATCCTAACGCCGCTTTAGCCGATCAAGATTTGATTATTACGGTTCCTGCATCATTTGACCCAGCAGCGAGAGAATTAACAGCGGAAGCGGCAAGATCAATTGGACTTAATCAAGCACTGTTATTAGAGGAGCCTCAATCGGCACTTTATAGCTGGATTGACAATAGCTTAGGTGATTGGCGTAATCATGTCAGTGTTGGTGATGTCATTCTGGTGATTGATGTCGGTGGTGGTACAACTGATTTATCATTAATCGCGGTGACCGAGCAAGAAGGGAATCTGGAGCTTACCCGTGTTGCGGTAGGGGATCACATCTTATTAGGTGGTGATAATATGGATTTGGCTTTAGCTTATACGGTTAAAGCTAAAATGGAAAAAGACGGGGGTAGTCGTCTTGAAGCATGGCAAATCCAAGCCTTAACTCATGCCTGTCGTGATGCTAAAGAAAAGATATTTAATGATTCATCTGTCAATAATGTGCCGTTGGTTGTTCCTAGTCGTGGCTCATCGTTAATTGGTGGCACTTTACGCACAGAATTAACTCGTGAAGAAGTAGATAGCGTCTTGGTTGAAGGTTTTTTACCTAAAGTCTCAGCCAGTGATAGACCTGTTTCCAGACCACGTTCGGGTTTAAGAACCAAAGGTTTGCCTTATGCACAAGATGCCGGTATTACACGCCATTTAGCAGGGTTTTTGGCTAAACAATTAGTGGCAACTAATGATTTAGAGCATGTCGAGCTGCCTGAAAATGCGAGCTTTCTACATCCAACCGCTGTTTTGTTTAATGGAGGGGTATTAAAAGCTGATGCGTTGTCGGAACGATTGCTGAATGTTTTAAATTCATGGTTAACGGCAGAACAAGCAGCAGAAGCCAGATTATTAGAAGGTGCTGATCTAGATTTGGCCGTTGCTAAAGGTGCGGCTTATTACGGTGTAGTACGTCAAGGTAAAGGGGTAAGAATTAAAGGTGGAACAGCGGCTTCATATTATGTCGGTGTAGAAAGTGCAATGCCTGCAATTCCTGGAATGGCACCTGAAATAGAAGCTTTGTGTATCGCTCCTTTCGGTATGGAAGAAGGCACTCAGGAAGAACTACCTGATGATGAATTTGGATTGGTCATTGGTGAGCCCGTACGCTTTAGATTCTTTGCCTCAAATATTCGTCGAGAAGATAATGTAGGATCACGTTTAGATTATTGGACAGATGAAGAGCTGGAGGAACTGGATGAAATTGAAATTACCTTACCAGAAGAAGGGCGTAATGCAGGTGAAGTGGTTCCCGTTCATTTAAGTGCCGCAGTTACAGAAGTCGGTACACTGGAATTACATGCGGTTTCTCAGCAAGATGATCATCGTTGGAAAATAGAGTTTGATGTGAGAGCTGGAGAAGAGTAATTCCTCACATTAGGGAATATGCACGAAACAACATTGATAAGTGTAGGATGGGCAAAGGTTCTTTCGTGCCCATCATGTTTATTTTGATGGGTACGCTATCGCTTTGCCCATCCTACTTCCTATCTCTAGGGAATTTCTTTTGAAAAATAAATCAGCAAAATATTTAGTCGGTATTGACCTTGGTACAACACATACCGTGGTTGCTTATACAGAAGCCGATAAATCAAAAACAAATCAATCAATCAACATCTTTGAGATTGATCAGCTTATTGCACCAGGGGAAGTTGCCTCTCGTTCCTTATTGCCTTCGGTACGTTACCACCCAGCAGATGGGGAATTATCGGAAGCGGATATTAGTTTTTCACCAGCAGGAGGAAAAGCGGTTATCGGTGAAGCGGCGCGTGAACTGGGTGCTAAAACCCAAGGTCGATTTGTCACCAGTGCAAAAAGCTGGTTATCTCATCCTTCGGTTGATCATACCGCGGATATTTTACCCTGGGGCAGCGCCGATGAAATTCAAAAAGTATCGCCTTTAGACGCTAGTGCCAGTTATTTAGCGCATGTACGTACTGTTTGGGGGTATCAATTTCCTGATGCCCCTTTAGAGCAACAAACGTTGGTGATTACTGTGCCGGCTTCATTTGATGAGGCGGCACGATCATTAACATTGGAAGCAGCAAAAATTGCAGGGCTAAAAGATATTCGCCTACTGGAAGAGCCACAGGCAGTTTGTTATGACTGGTTACGCAGAAATGCCGGGTCGATTAAACAAGCGCTTAAAGATGTCCATTTGTTATTGGTCTGTGATGTTGGTGGTGGAACCACGGATTTAACGCTGATTAAGGTTGAGCAACAAGGGGATGATGAGCCTAAATTAACCCGTATCGGAGTGGGAGACCACTTAATGCTGGGTGGCGATAACATCGATTTAGCCTTGGCGCATTTAGCTGAAAAACGAATCACAGGCGGCGATAAAAAACTATCGGCGGCTGATTTGTCACAACTGTTAGAACAATGCCGAATTGCTAAAGAACGCTTATTGGCAGACGATGCACCCGAGCAAAGCAATGTGACTCTGTTAGGTGGTGGGTCTAAACTAATTGGTGGATCAAGATCAGCAGCATTAACTAAAGACGAAGTAAGAATCATGGCTTTAGATGGTTTTTTTCCTTTATCGGGGCTTGATGAGTTACCGGACAGAAAGCGTAGTGGGGTGGTTGAATTTGGTTTACCTTATGCGGCTGAACCTGCAATTAGTAAGCATATTGCTGCTTTTTTAAAGTTACACAGTCAAGCTGCTGCCGATGCGTTGGGACATGAAGGTCGAGTGCCTGATGCTTTATTATTAAATGGCGGGGTATTTCGTAGTCAACCGATTACTACAAGAACCTTGGATTTAATTAATTCATGGAGTGATCAACAGCCGACATTATTAGAAAATCAACACCCAGAACTCTCGGTTGCCTTTGGCGCGGTCAGTTACGCCATGGCTAGACGAGATAAAAAACTCAAAATTGGCGGTGGTTCTGCACGGAGTTATTTTTTATTGGTTGATAGCGATAAAAAAGACCAACAACAAGGTGTTTGTTTGTTACCTAGAGGTAGTGAAGAAGGCGTTGAAGTGATGCTAAAACAACAGCAGTTTGCTTTGCGAATTGGTCAGCCTGTTCGCTTCCATTTGGCATCTTCCACTGGCGATACCAAGTATCAGCCGGGTGAAGTGGTAGAAATCACTGAAGATAGATTTAATTCATTACCGCCTTTAGCCGTTGCATTTGAAGGTGAAGATAAAGGTGAAATAACAGTTCAGTTAGCGGTTACTCAAACCGAAGTGGGGACACTAAAAATTCAATGCGTATCTGTGTCAGATAATAAGCAGCGTTTTGATGTTGAGTTTCAGATTAGACGAAAAGGCGGAGCAAGTGGGCAAGCCTCTGTTGAATTGCCTGCCAATTTTAATGGTGCGGTAGATAAAATACAGGCTGTGTTTGGGTCTAAATCTAAAAAAGTTGATCCCAAAGCAGTAAAAAGTTTACGTGTTGATTTAGAAAAAGTATTAGGCATGCCAAGAAATGAATGGG
>DAOWHF010000007.1:0-8308 GCA_030641565.1 Methylomarinum sp. | reverse complement strand
GAATTGCTAGATTTAATTTTGGCGCACCCGAGGCCACTGAAAAAATGAATCTTATGCCCCCTGTGACCTCTGTGTAATGCTTGATCAATTAATTCTAAGTAATTCCAATCCCAATATATTTTTATATTAAAAGTGACATGTATCTATGCCTGTATGAAGCAGCGCGGAATACAGGATTTTATTCCCGTATTCCGCGATGCTCCATACGGGATCAATGTTTTTCTTTCCCTGTTTTTTAGTAAAAGATTAGAGTAAGCATTTGTTGAGATTGGTATAACATGCTATTAGCGGACCTTAGTCCGCTAATAGCCCTAGCAGCACAAAAGAAGGCGGACCGAAGTCCGCTCTACTCTTATTCCAATATATTTACGTTCTAATTCTGCATGTATATGCAGAACAGACAAAACAACAATGTACCCTTCTTTGTTCTATCATTAATAGCCTATGTATTTATTAAGATTACATTGTTTCTAAATTAGTTCTTAATGCATTCAGAAATTCTTCTGTGCTTAAATAATGTGATTCATTCAGTTCTTTTCCATGAATACATAAGGCCAGATCTTTTGTCATTTGTCCTGCTTCCACTGTACTCACACAAACCCTTTCTAGTCTTTTGCAAAACTGCATTAATGCGGTGTTATTATCTAATTTTGCCCTAAAGGCTAAACCTCTAGTCCAGGCAAAAATTGAAGCAATTGGATTGGTTGAGGTTTTCTGACCTTTTTGGTGCTGGCGATAATGTCTGGTTACAGTGCCATGTGCCGCTTCGGCTTCCATAGTTTTGCCATCTGGCGTGACTAAAGTTGATGTCATTAACCCTAATGAGCCAAAGCCTTGGGCAACAGTATCTGACTGTACATCACCATCATAATTCTTACAGGCCCAGACAAATTCCCCATGCCATTTCAAAGCTGAAGCGACCATATCATCAATTAATTTATGCTCGTAAACAATACCTTGTTGTTCAAACTGTTTTTTATAGTCCGACTGATAAATATCTTCAAAGATATCTTTAAATCGACCATCGTACTGTTTAAGAATGGTATTTTTTGTTGATAAATACAGCGGCCAACCTCTGTCTAAAGCGACATTAAAACAACTGTGTGCAAAACCACGGATTGACTCATCAGTATTAAACATCGCCATGGCAATACCATCACCTTCAAAATCATACACGTCATGAGTTTGTACCTCACCACCGTTTTCTGGAGTAAAACTAATCGTAAGCTTGCCTTTGCCTTTGGTTTTAAAATCAGTCGCGCGATATTGATCGCCAAAAGCATGTCGACCGATACAAATAGGATGCGTCCAATTAGGCACTAATCGAGGAACATTCTGACAAATAATGGGCTCTCGAAATACAGTACCACCAAGAATATTTCGAATAGTACCGTTAGGCGATCTATACATTCTTTTTAGATCAAACTCTTTAACTCTAGCTTCATCTGGTGTAATGGTGGCGCATTTTATTCCGACACCATACTTTTTAATGGCATTTGCAGCATCAATGGTGATTTGATCATCACTCTGATCACGACTTTCTATACTCAAATCGTAATATTCAATAGGCAAATCCAGATATGGCAGGATGAGTTCTTGTTTAATAAATGACCAGATAATGCGAGTCATCTCGTCACCATCCAGCTCAACAACGGGGTTTTTTACTATTATTTTTTTCATGATTTATATCTCATATTCTGCCAAATGATTATCAACATATCTCTTTAACTGCTCTGGGGATAGAGGCTTACTAAAATAATACCCCTGATAATAATGACAGCCAAAACTAGATAAGGACGCTAATTGTTGCTCTGTTTCAACACCCTCGGCAATCAGCTTCAAATCCATACTTTTTGCCATGGCTATAATTGCTTTAACAATTGCCGCATCAGTTGAGTTATTTGCCAGACCACGAACACAAGACTGATCAATTTTTAACTGATCAAAAGGTAAGCGTTTTAAATAGGTTAATGATGAATACCCAGTCCCAAAGTCATCTATAGAAAATTTAAAACCATTTTGTTTCAAAGCATTCATTTTCTCTATGACATCCTCAAGGTTACTTAAAAAAACACTTTCGGTAATTTCCAGCATCACTCTATTAGGACTAACCGAATGCTCATTAAGCGTATGAACAAGCATTGAAACAAAATCGGCGTGAGAAAACTGTTTAGCACTTATATTTACCGCAACATGATGAATATGGATTTTTTGCTTATCCCAGATATTAATCTGCTCACACACCTTTTCAACAATCCATTTGCCTATTGGTAGGATTAAACCACTTTCTTCTGCTATGGGAATAAAGTCAATTGGAGAAACGTCTCCAAGTTGTGTGCTACGCCACCGAATTAATGCTTCTACACCTATAATACTACTGGTATCGGACAATTGTGGCTGATAATGCAAACTAAGTTCTTTTTTGAGAATGGCAACACGTAAATTTCTTTCTACCCGCAATCTAACATCAGCAGCATCCTGCATACTTTGCTGATAAAAACGATAGGTGTTTTTTCCTGCATCTTTTGCCTGATACATCGCCGCATCGGCTCTTTGTAGCAACATTTCTACCGTCTCATCATCACCGCTATACAAGGTAATGCCTATACTGGTGGAAATAAATAGTTCCTGTCCATTGATTAAATAAGGACTATTAATTGTTTGGATGATTTTTTTAGCGATAACACTGGATTGTTCCATTAAGTCGCTATGATTATCGTCTTGAGGACTAACTAATATGATGAATTCATCACCACCTAAACGAACTGCAGTATCAGACTTACGCAACAAAGACTGTAATCGTCTAGCGGTCTCAATCAGTAGCAAATCACCAACGGAATGACCTAACGAATCGTTTATGTGTTTAAAGCGATCAAGGTCCAAAAAGAACAAAATACCCTTGCGTTGATAACGCTTTGCAACATTCAGCTCATACTCTAAACGCTCAATCAATAATCGCCTGTTGGGTAACTCAGTTAAAGCATCATAAAAAGCCAATTTTTCAATTTCTTTTTCTGCTATTTTAAACTCTATAATATCGGAAAAAAAGGACACAAAATGGCTTATCTCACCACTATTTTTATCTTTAACTGATGAAATAGTTTGCCACTCCGGAAAAATTTCACCATTTTTTCGCTTATTCCAGATTTCCCCACTCCACCTCCCCTCTTTAACAATAGTATTCCAAAAGTTTTTATAAAAGGATGAATCATGTCTGCCAGATTTAAGTATTTTAGGTGTTTTCCCTATTGCTTCAGCCTCTGAATACCCTGTAATTTCTGTAAAGGCCTTATTAACTCGAATTATTATACCTGTGGCATTTGTTACCAAAATTGCTTCATGCGTTTGAAAAGCAATTTCTCCTATTTTTAAACTCTCTTCATTATCGTGTAATACTTGAATCATCTCTCTAAAACGAAGGACATGCGGAACAATCAATGCGACAGTTAAAACTAAGAACACAACGATACTAATAACTAAGGATAAAACAAATGCATTTATCCCTAAACCTGAATAACCCGCATTATCCACGGGGATAATAACAACGGCTGCCATTGCCGTATAATGCATACTAGATACAGCCCCCCCCATTACTAGAGCACTAAGACATTGCGCTTTATCAAAAAACTGATAGTTATCTTTGTTTATGGCTGAAAATTTAATTTTTAATGCTAATATTGCCAAAATAACAGCAACAAAAATAGAAAAGATGAACATTGGTTTTAAATAAACCAATTTGGCATTTAGCTCCATAGCAGCCATGCCCATATGGTGCATTAATCCAATACCTGACCCCAATAATAGCCCGCAAAACAACAACCTTTTTATACTAAATCCTACTTGATTCATCATCCAGAAAACAACACTACTAGCCATAATAGCCGGAATGACCGAGAGTATAGTTATATTAAGGTTATATGAAACTGGAATAGGGAGTTGTAAAGCTAATGAACCAATAAAATGCATTGCCCATATACCAATGCCCAGTGATATTGCTCCAAACAGCACCCAAAGTTTTTTTGTCAACCAGTGGGAGCTGGAGCTAATTCGCTCTGATGTTCCAAAGGCTGAAAATGATGAAACAATAGCAATTACCACTGACAAAACAACAAGATACGGATTATATACTTTATCTATAACCGTTATAGGTATGAAGAAAGAGTCAATGAAATTCACGTAATACTCAAGCTATTTTTTATTATTATTGCTTCACATAATAGCTTATTTTTCTAAAAAAATAGAATTTCCTTTCCTGTTATAAGGAAATAAAAACGTATTAAAATTCAGACTAGATGAATTAAGGCTCCCATAAAATTCATAGGAACCTCGTCACATTAAAGAGAAAAAAGTTCGCGCATCTTTTGCCCTGGATAATCCGCTCGCATAAATGCTTCACCAACTAAAAAGGTATAAATATCGTTATCTAGCATTAACTGGATATCTTCTTGGGTATGAATACCACTTTCAGTGATGATTAAACGATCATCAGGTATAGCTTGTTTTAAATCTAAAGTGGTTTGTAACGATGTTTCAAAGGTTCTGAGATCACGATTATTTATACCAATCAACTTAGTATCTAATTTTAGCGCTCGCTCCAACTCATCGGCATTATGTGTTTCTACCAAAATATCTAAGCCTAATGTTGTAGCCGTCTCTGCAAGCTCATGCATTTGCTCATCTTCTAAAGCCGCAACAATCAACAAAATACAATCTGCGCCTAAGGCTCGTGTTTCATGAATTTGATAAGGATCAATCATAAAATCCTTTCTTAACACGGGTAACGGGCATTTTTCTCGAGCCATCTGCATATAAGCTTCTGAGCCTTGAAAAAAATCTTTATCCGTTAGGATAGATAAACAAGTTGCTCCATTCATTGCGTAATCTTGAGCAATTTCTACAGGTTTAAAAATTTCTCTAATCACCCCTTTACTAGGTGAAGCCTTTTTTATTTCAGCAATAATCGCTGGTTTTTTTGATTGTGCTTTACTTTGCAATGCCGCTGCAAAACCTCTGGGTGATTCAACAGCACTGGCTATTTCTTTTAATACGTCAACAGGTGTGCGCTGTTTACGGTTCGCCACTTCTTCAGCTTTTCTAGCGAGGATTTTTTTTAGAATATCAGGAGTATCGGTCATGGTTAAAAATGGAACGTTGAGTAATTAAAATAAGAGAATTCAATCCGTAGCCCGTATGAAGCAAGGCGTAATACGGGAGTTAAAGGTTCCCTACATTATTGATTAGAATAAGCCACCAGAGCATTAAATTTTTCTAGCGCCGCACCACTTTCAATCACTTGCTTGGCTTTTTTAACACCGGATTCTAATGTATCAGTCAGGTTGGCTGCATAAATTGCAGCACCTGCATTTAAAACCACAATATCTTTAGCCGCACCTGATTGATTGTTTAATACGGATTTAAGCATGACTAGACTTGATTTGGCATCATCAACAGCCAATGAATCCAAACTTGCACGTTGTAAACCAAATTGCTCAGGTGTTACTTGATAAGAGGATACTACGCCATCTTTTAGCTCAGCAATATTTGATGCAGTTGCAATGCTAATTTCATCCAAACCGTCTTCCGCATTAACGACAAGCACATGCTCACTGCCTAGCCTTTTTAATACCTGAGCTAAAGGTTCTAGCCAGTCTGAAGAAAACACACCAATCAACTGATTAACAGTTTCTGCAGGGTTAGATAAAGGACCTAATAGGTTAAATAGTGTTCTGACCCCCATTTCTTTGCGAGGGCCTATGGCATGTTTCATCGCGCCATGATGCTTGGGGGCAAATAAAAAGCCTACACCTATTTCATTAACGCATTGCACCACTTGTTCTGTCGACAGATTTAAATTAATGCCTGCGGCTTCTAAAACATCTGCACTCCCTGAACTACTAGAAACAGACCGATTACCATGTTTGGCAACTTGCCCTCCTGCTGCTGCAACTACAAAAGCACAGGTTGTGGAAATATTAAAAGTATTAGCACCATCCCCTCCAGTACCACAGGTATCTATAATATGCTTACCAGAAACGGGTACTTTAGTTGCTAACTCACGCATGACACTCGCAGCGGCTGTAATCTCATCAACACTTTCACCCTTACAACGCAGGGCGATTAAAAAGCCACCAATTTGTGCATCTGTTGCGCCCCCCGTCATGATGAGTTGCATAACATCTCGCATTTCTTCCGATGTTAAATCTTGCTGACCGAGTAGTTTATTAAGTGCTTGTTGTATTTTCATGGCTTAACGCTCTAAAAAATTCCGCAACAGATCATGACCATGTTCAGTCAGAATGGATTCAGGATGAAACTGCACCCCTTCAATATCCAATTCTTTATGCCTTACACCCATAATTTCATCAATATTACCTGCATCATCTTGTGTCCATGCTGTAATTTCCAAGCAATCGGGTAATGTTTTCTGGTCTATTACTAATGAGTGATAGCGTGTGGCAATAAACGGATTATTTAAACCTTTAAAAACGCCCAAATCCTGATGATAAACTAGTGAGGTTTTACCATGCATAATGCTTTTAGCATGCACAATATCACCACCAAAAGCATGACCTATACTTTGATGCCCTAAACAAACACCTAAAATAGGATGTTTCCCTGCAAATTTTAAAATGGCTTCAACTGAGATACCCGCTTCATTTGGCGTACAAGGCCCCGGTGAAATAACAATCTTATCGGGAGACAATGCTTCAATGTCTGCAATTGTTACTTCATCGTTACGCACTACAGTGACATCAGCACCTAACTCACCAAAATACTGGACTAAGTTGTAGGTAAAAGAGTCGTAGTTATCGACCATGACAACTTTTACACTCATGACCTTTCTCCCTCTAGTCCTGCCTCAGCCATAGCAACAGCGCGAAAAACAGCGCGTCCTTTATTCATTGTTTCATCCCATTCATTTCTTGGTATCGAATCATAAACAATACCTGCACCTGCTTGTATATGTAATGTTTTGTCTTTTATAACAGCTGTTCTAATTGCAATAGCAGTATCTAAATTACCCGACCACGAAATATAACCAACTGCACCTGAATAAACACCTCGTTTAACTGGCTCTAATTCATCAATAATTTCCATTGCCCGTATTTTAGGTGCGCCACTTACTGTGCCTGCCGGAAACGTTGCAGCAAGCACATCAAAGGCATCTTTACCTTGTTGTAAATCACCGGTGACATTAGACACAATATGCATCACATGCGAATAGCGTTCAATAATCATTTTATCGGTCAGTTTAACCGTACCAATTTTCGATACCCGCCCTGCATCATTACGCCCTAAATCAATCAACATTAAATGTTCTGCCAACTCTTTAGGGTCGGCTAACAATTCTTCTTCTAAGGCTTTGTCATGTTCAGGTGTAGAGCCTCTTGGTCGTGTTCCGGCAATCGGGCGAACAGTCACCGTATCATC
This sequence comes from Methylomarinum sp., assembly GCA_030641565.1. Classification (GTDB taxonomy): domain Bacteria; phylum Pseudomonadota; class Gammaproteobacteria; order Methylococcales; family Methylomonadaceae; genus QPIN01. The sequence continues at coordinate 877 of DAOWHF010000007.1, read as the reverse complement.
TTCTAATCGAACTAAAATCTCAGGTGATGAACCCACTACATGAAAATCACCTAAATTTAGATAGTACATATAAGGTGACGGATTTAAGCAGCGTAAAGCTCTATATAAATTAAGAGGTGTTGCCGAATAAGGAATTGATAGTCGCTGAGATAACACTACTTGCATCACATCGCCAGCAACAATATATTCTTTAGCTTTTAAAACTGCATCTTCAAAGCCTTGCTGAGTAAATCCAGAGATAAAATCTGCTTCATCAACCTGTTTAGGAGTATGCTGTGTTTCTGTTTTTGCAGTTAACCGCCTTAAATCATCAACCAGATTATCCAGCCGGTTTAGCGCATTTTGATAGGCATCATCTTGCTCAGGATTAGCATGTGTTAATAACAACACTTTTCCTGACAAGTTATCAAATACCAGCATTTCTTCAGACACCATTAATAAGATATCTGGATTACCAATGGGATCTTCTTTACCTGTGGATTTTAAACGCGGCTCTATATAGCCTATGGTCTCGTAACCAAAATAACCGACTAAGCCACCATTAAATCGCGGCAAGCCTTCAATATCTGGCACGCTGTAGCGTTGTCGAAATTCTTCAATCCAAACCAAAGGCTGGGGATGGGTAAGGCTTTCAAGTATTTCACCCTGTTTTTCCAGCACAATCTCTTGTCCTGTTATTTTCACCAAGGTTTTACAAGGTAAACCAATAATTGAATAGCGCCCCCATTGTTCCCCTCCATGCACAGATTCAAATAAATATGAATATGCGCCATCTGCTAGTTTAAGATAAGCACTTAATGGCGTATCTAAATCAGCTAATACTTCTCGGCTAATAGGAATACGGTTATACCCCTGCTGGGCATATTGATTAAATTGT
>DAOWHF010000279.1:0-8937 GCA_030641565.1 Methylomarinum sp. | reverse complement strand
ATTTTTTCTAATACATAATTACATAATGATTTTGCATGTCTTTCTGATGTAGCTGTTACCAACACCATATAATCAGTCACACTGGTTTTTCCTATTACATCTAAAACTGTAATATTTTGTCCTTTGTGATCATCAAGAACATCTTCAACCATTTTTAGTACTTCTTTTGTTTGCATTTAATCTCTCTTTATTTATGCGTAACACTACAATTTTTTATACAACAAACTTACTATTTATAAAGTTTGTTTTTATCTATATATTCAATGACATTATCTGGAAGTAAATAAGCAGGATTCATGCCTGCTTTTATCAAACCCCTAACAGCCGTTGCAGAAATATCGAGCTGAGTGACTGCTTGAAAAAACAAACTCCCCGCCTTTTCTTGCATCAAACGTTCACTATTATCAACCATTCTGGAAGATAAAAACTCAGAAGACAGATTCTGCTGATAGTTTGGTCTGGTGATAACAACAATATGCGCATAATCAAATAACTGCTGCCATTGCTGCCAACCCATTAATCCATCAAAAGCATCTGTCCCCATAAAAAGCAATAAAGACTGATTGGGAAATTCACTTCTAATAGATTTCAAAGTATCAATCATATAAGAATAACCCTCTCTATCCAGCTCCCGCCTATCAACCACTAATCCAGGCTGATTCTGAACCGCTAAACTCAACATATCGAATCGCATTTCTGCCGTTGTTGCAGGCGATTCTCTGTGCGCGGGCTTTGAACAGGGGAGTAAACGGACTTCATCCAACCCAAAGATCTCTTTAACTTCCAAAGCAGTACGTAAGTGCCCGTAATGAATTGGGTCAAACGTACCGCCATATATCCCTATCATTTAAACTCTGATTTGGCCGTCACCAAGCACCACATATTTCAAAGTGGTTAATCCATTTAGCCCTACAGGGCCTCTGGCATGGAGCTTATCGGTACTAATACCAATCTCAGCACCTAAACCATATTCAAAACCATCCGCAAAACGCGTTGATGCATTAACCATAACCGAGCTGGAGTCTACTTCGCGTAAAAACCGTCTAGCTAATGTGTAATTTTCAGTGACAATTGATTCTGTATGCCCAGAACTATGCTGATTAATATGTTCAATCGCTTCATCAACATTTTCAACAATTTTGATTGATAATATGGGTGCTAAATACTCAGTATCCCAGTCTTCATCTGTTGCTCTAACGCAGCCAAGAAGTAATGAACAGGTTTTAAGACAGCCACGTAATTCAACATTTTCATTCTGATACTTTTCAGCCAATAAAGGAAGTACTTCGCTGGCAATACTTTCAGCAACTAACAACGTTTCCATAGCATTACAAACGCCATATCGATGGGTTTTAGCATTAAATGCAATATTGACTGCTTTTTCCACATCCGCATGACTGTCGATATAAACGTGGCAAATACCATCCAGATGTTTAATCACTGCAATTGTGGCGTCTTTACTAATGCGTTCAATTAAACCTCGGCCACCACGCGGAACAATCACATCAACATATTGATCCATAGTGATTAACTCACCCACAGCAGCACGATCAGTTGTTTCCACCACTTGCACGGCTTCAGCAGGTAAACCTGCGGCTTTTAAACCTTCAGTAATACAAAGCGCAATGGCTTTATTTGAATGGATTGCTTCAGAGCCACCTCTTAAAATACAGGCATTACCTGATTTTAAGCATAAAGCTGCCGCATCAACGGTTACATTGGGTCGTGATTCATAAATAATACCAATCACACCTAAAGGCACACGCATTTGACCAACTTGTATACCGCTGGGTCTGTAATTTAAATCTGAAATTTCACCGACAGGGTCAGCCAGAGCAGCGACCTGTTGTAAACCCTCGACCATAGAGTCAATTCTATCTGGGGTTAATTCAAGACGATCTAATAAGGCAGAATCCAAGCCATTAGCTTTACCTGCAACTAAATCTTTTTGATTTTCAATTGCCAGCGTCTCTTTACTGTTGGAAATAGCCTCTGCAATTTTAAGTAATGCCAGGTTTTTTTTACCCGAATCAGCCTTGCTAATGTCTCGACCGGCTTTTTTAGCTTGCTGACCAAGCTTAGTCATATATTCTATTACGTCCACTTTAAAATGCTCTCAAAGTATATCAGTGGCGTATTATATATTACTCATCAAGCAATTAGGGCATTTCTTAAAATCAGTTAACCTAACTATCAACAATCATTAGAATCAATTTCTACTGAAACTAAGTCATGGATGTAGCCCCCAGATTTCAAGAAGTTACCCTCGTCCATCAAACAAACTCACAACATTAACGCTTAAGTTATTATGATAAAAAGAATTTAATTTTTATGCACAACTCCTGTGGATAACTCTGTGCATTACCCGTTTCAAGTTATGCTAAACCCACGTCCATATTGCACTTTAATTAAATTGTACAAAAAATACACATAACACAAAATAATATTAAGTATCAATAACTTATATCTGTCAATCATCTTAACAACTGTTTATAGAAACTATCCATTTCATTTTCTATCTACCCTTAGCAGTATGTGCATAAGCTATTGATTTTATCAGTTTCTGACCATACTCAAATCTCCATTCCTGACAATTATTGCTAGTCATTGCTTAATAAAATATCTTCCATAGAGACTCACTAGCCCTTAAAATTATCGATTTAATATTTAGGATACAGAAAATGGGACAAATAAAGAATTCAGAAAATGTGCCTGAATCAATACAGGAAAAATATTTAGCTATTGTCGAGCTCACTGATAACTTCTCTAAAGAGAACCTAAATGAAGAGTATGCACAACTTATACGCTATGCTGTTGCAGCATTAGGTAGAAAACGTCCGTCACCTTTAGAAAAGGGTAAAGCTAATTCATGGGCATGTGGAGCAACCCACGCTATTGGCATGGTAAACTTCTTATTTGACAAATCTCAAACACCTAACATGAACGCCCCGGATTTATATAAAAAGTTTGGCGTTGCTCAAAGCACAGGCCAAGGTAAATCCAAGGCTGTTCGCGATTATCTGGATATGTATCAATCAGATCCTAACTGGACTCTCTCAAGTAACCTGGATAACAACCCCATGGTCTGGATGCTATCAGTAAATGGCGTGATCGTTGATATTAGAAAGATGCCAAGGGAAGCACAAGAAATTGCCTTGGAGAAAGGGTTAATACCGCATATACCCAGTAACAACCCTGACTACTAGCCAGTATTTTTATGAGGAAATACTAGCAAAAATATCCATTAAATCCCATAAAACAATAAGCAATTGATAAATATTACATAGTTAAAGTATCCATTAAATCAATCATAAATTCCACTTCATCATCTTCTACCTTTTCCCATCCTTCGAAACCAAGGCTATTTAACACCCCAACGCCTTTTTCATCCTCTTTCATTCCTATCAAAACCTGCTGAATTTCATCCCGCTTATCTAATAATCTTGGAGAGACCAAAAGTGAGTGATGAATAACACTGATTTGACTTCTCACCAAGATGCGAAGCTGTTTCTTTATCATATTTGAAAAGTCATCATAAGCTTCTGCCAGAAAAATACCTACATCAGCTTCACCTTTAATTAAATGCTTAGCTACCAGGATATAAGTATCTGATAAAACTGGAACAATATTATCTGCATCCAAATCCCCCGGCTCTAACATAATCATCCCCATCATTTTTACATCAGGGTCTTCAGTAAATGCAACCTTAATCCCTTGCTCCAAATGAGCAACATCTTCTACTGAATTTTCTGAATTAACAGCAATAATAGCCTCATCAGATTCACCTCTCGCTTATCCCACAGGCATAAACCCTATCACACAATCCTCGCTTGTCTCTTCATTAGTGTTGTCATAAATCATATCAATCTTATCATTTTTAATTGCTTCTCTTTGACTTTGGAAATCATTATACATTTCTAAATGAATAGCCAGATCTGTATGTTTTTGTAACCAGGTATTAAAAATGTACCATCCCGATAAATGATCTGGCGTAAAGTCTGGGCTTACTGTAAACATAAATGACATCAAGTATCTCCTTATTAAAACATTGTTGGATAAAGTGTGATACATTCATCCACTTTGGTACGAGACGGTTTTCTACGAACAGAGGTATAACCAACCACAGCCCCATTCCTCACATTGGGAATAACTGTTGCTTTTACCCAATAATAGCCACCATCTTTACGTAAGTTTTTTACATATCCTTGCCATTTCTCACCTTGCTCCACGGTATTCCATAAGTCTTTAAAGGCAGCGGGAGGCATATCAGGATGCCTAAGAATTGAATGGGGTGCTCCAATCAATTCCTCTTCAGAAAAACCAGACATTTCAATAAATGCAGGGTTTACATGAGTAATAATGCCTTCGGGCGTAGTAGTAGACACAATCAACTTACCATCGGGATAAGGCGTTTCAATATCTGTATATAAAACCTTTCTGGAAATTGAATGATATAAATCTAAGGTCACTTCCTTAAATTCCCCAATAATATCTTCAGCCTTCATATCACTGATCATAATAAATTCCTGTCAATTACTCTTAAGTTATGCATTAAAGTAACTCGACAATACTTTCTGCCGCCCTTTTAACATCAAGAAAAATCAACCCCAACTTTGCTTTAGGTTTAGCCATCACGGTTAAAACAGCCTCATCGCCGGCATAAGTCATTAATACATAACCACTGTCTCCTTTAATTAAAACCTGCTCCAGAGCACCACGATTTAACTCTTGCGCAGTTCTATCACCTAAAGACAACATTGCTGCACTCATTGCACCAACACGGTCTTCATCCAGCCCAGCGGGTAAAACTGATGCCATCATCAAACCATCTGTTGAAATAATGCCAGATGCTTCGATATCCGCTGAAGTTCCATTAAGATCGGTTAAAACCGATGTCAGCATATCTGCTCTCATATTAAATCCTCACTTTTGAATCTTATATTAATTTATAAATTACCTTATTTAGCGTAGCGAATACTTAACGCCCAAATAAATGTAACAAAATCGGGCTGATTAAAATGTGGTATACCCGAGATTGCAACAACAAACCGGGTATCGCCAATAAAAACAGGCCAAAATCCTATTTGACTACAACCAAATGCATCTACTATAGCCCATGCCTGACTCCCCACCCCCAGGTTATTCATCAACAAACCAGAGCGCCTCTGATGAACACTGGCTATTTCTGCAGCTAATGCAGATAACTCTTCGGCAACTTCATGGGGAAATCCACTGCATGCCAAATAAAAACCTTGGTCATCAGCAAGCAAAACTTTACCTTTTTCGGACACATGACTAAGTAAAGGAGGCAGAATCTCTTCCAATGCTCCCTCAGGTGCCTTAAGCGCCGTATCAATACCCTGAACCCAACCTATTTTCTGACAATGATCCAATAAAGCTAAAGCCTTCTCTTCATCATCCTCATCCATTAAGGTCTTTAAGGTTTCAATATTTAAAACAGGGGTTTCAATCTGTTGTAACAATCGTTTAAGGAATTTTCTTGATTTATCATCTTCAGTTGAAGAAACCGCGTAATAACTGCCAATCGGCGTAGGATATAGAAACAACCCATCAACCAAAGTATGCTTGCTCATACCCTATTCCTTCCCTAACATGGGGTCTATCGATAACAAGAGAGCTTGCAATAATAAAGAAACATCATTCTTTTCTCTTGCATCAACAGCAAAGACAGCAGGCCTTAACTTATGCTTTTTCAACTGTTGATGATAGTCATCCAGCGTAGGTGTACTGCTCAAATCCATTTGAGTGACCCCGATAGCGACACTAGTATCCGAAATAAACTCTGCAAATGAATCTAAAAAAAACTTCATATCCTGAAAAGGATCGGCTCTGGTGTTATCTAACAGCAAAACCAGGCCTAATCCTCCTACTGTCAGAATATCCCACATAAAATCAAAACGTTCTTGACCCGGTGTGCCGTATAAATGAATTTTTTCTCCATCATCAAGACTCATTACACCATAATCCATTGCAACTGTGGTTTCTGACTTTCGACTCTTAGTCATGTCACTCGCCACAGCATCTGTTTTAATCGCTTCACCATCACTAATCGACTGAATAGCTGTTGTTTTACCCGCCCCCACAGGGCCTGTAAAAATTATCTTATACTGACTCATATTGATTCATTTATCCCTTAATTTCGCAATTTTCCAAGAATCCGACCTAATAAGTTCTTAACTTTTGGCTTTTCATCCACTATTGGAGAGACTATTTCATCTGACTTGCGCTTCACTTGCTCAACTAGCCCTAATGCATTAGCAGCACTTATAAACACAAAAACATATTCTGGTTTTATTTTTAAATCATCTATAACATCCATTAATAATCTAGGCTTATCTATCAATATCGCGGCAATTTGCAAAGCATGAGGCGTTATTAACAAGCGTGTAAAATTAGGCCATTGCTTTAAAAAAACCGGTTGATGTATATCAATTGAATCAGGGTATCGTCCTTTTGATGTCCATATTGCAACTTTCCAAAGAAAAGCTCCCGCATCATAAAAACACGACAGTTTCTCACTACATCCTGCCTTATTATGATCAACAGCACTCAGAGACATTTTCCCCCCCGATCCATTTTTTATAACAAGACCAGAAAACGCTCTTAATTGCTTATCTTCAACATCCAGCCAGATTTCATTGCTCTGTGGAAAAATAATTAATGGCTTCCAGCTTGTGTTTAGCCGTAACGTTTGGCCTTTATCCCTAGCCACTTTTAGCGCCGATTGCACATAATTTAAGAAATATTTCTTTGAATTAAAAGACGCGAGTAATACTTGTTCTCGATCAGAAAAATCAATACCTTCAATATGCCCGATATAAGATGAAAATACATCATCCGTTAGATTCAGTGCTGTTCTATGCTTAGAAATTTTCTTTTTTTCTTTAACATCAACAGGCTTCTCATCTACTTGTTGAGCTTCTACAACAGGTTTTATAGTGCTCTCTTCAACTTCACGGTCAGCAGATGAAGTCTTATCTAAACTCTTATCTTCTTTAGATACTTGCTTTTTATCTTTAGCCAAATAAATTTGCTTAAGTGCCTGTATTAATTCTTCACTTTTAACCGGTTTTTTAACATACAGCGTGCCATTTATAGACAATGGTTGCAATGACAGCAAAATGATTGGTCTGTCAGGCGTTTTTGACTGTCTCTCCTCCAACAAATCCCTTGCCTTAATGAAATCAGCATCAATAATATCAACCTCTGCATCAGCCTCATCAACAACAACAGCTATACCTTTACAAGGTCCCTGAAGATACATAGACATGGTTTTATAAGAACGCGTATCCATTCCATAAAGTGCAACAGGTATCGCTTGCTTATTACCTTTCATTATTCAACCTAGAAAAATGGGTCGCTGTATCTTGCCATTCAACAGACATAGCCACTTGGTTTTCACTTAACTTTTCACTCATCTTCATAAATGCTAAATTATCCTTCGTTACTTTATATAAATCTAAAAGTTCAATCTGCAGTGCCTTTCTTTCCGGGGTCTCCAGAACAGCTTGTTCAAGCGTGTCAATCGCCAGATCGAGTTGACTATATTCAATATAATCACGCGCAACCATCAACGGGTCATGCTGAACTGTTAATTTTTCTTCTTCTATTAATATATCAACAACCCCAATTATGCCCGGTGTAAAAACAGAAAAGTGATTACCCTGTAAATCTGAAACGTCCTTTTTTACAAGATAATTTTTCAACAATGCTGATTGCTGCTCTGATAAAAGACTCGCTGTTGCAGATACCATTCTCTGACTTAAGGCTATTCCCTTTCCTTCTAGCACCCATAATAAGTCAACCAGGGCTGCATACAATTGATCCACCATTCCATGCTGATAGCTAAAATAAATTCGCTGAAGATGAGAGATTAATCCTCTTGGTTGCCTACACACCTTATATACAATTTGTTGATACAAACAATCATCTGTTTGTTGATCAACAACCCAAGTTGTTTCATTTACCGCAAAACTATTATTTGATTCAACAAAGCCTGAACCTATTTCATTTTCACTAACAAACAATGAATAACTGGAAAACATCTTAATTCCCGATTAATATTAAGCCACAAGCATAGTCACAGACTGCATTTTTTCTAGTCTTAAAACCAAGTTCTCTTTACATAGGTCATAACATAACGCAATAACCACATATAAACTACTGTTAATAATGTAAAATCAGAATCAATTCAATATTTAAATAAAAAAACCGGCCTGACTCAAAATACTTCTTAACACACCAAGAATATTAGAATACAATTATATTGATATAACCAATTCTAAATCATCGTCAACCTAAAGATACCCCAATCAAATGACACATGACGGAAACTCACCACACGATTATCAACATACCTGGCTAGACAACCTAGTTGCCTACTCTCTAAAAGGTGGATTACCCATCTTATTTTTTGTGCTATCTTTCACCTTAGGTGCGATTGCACTCATTTATACCCCGAGAGAAGAAGAGCCACAAATTGTGGTACCTATGGCAGATGTCATTATTACTGCACCGGGGCTTTCAGCAAAACAAGTTGAGAAGCAAGTCACTTTACCATTAGAGAAAATCCTTTCTCAAATCACCGGTGTTGAGCATATTTATTCACGCTCCAGCTCAGGCAAAGCGATTGTTACCTTGCGTTATTTTGTCGGCGAAGACCGTGAAAATGCCTTACTCAATGCTTACACTAAACTCTATTCAAATCAAGACAGTATCCCAGCAACTGTAAGTAACTGGATTATTAAGCCTATAGAGGTTGATGATGTACCTACCGTCGTTTTAGGCTTATGGAGCAGCCAGCCAGATCGATACAGTGATTTTGAATTAAGACGCTTTGCTGACGAAATAACCACCTCATTACAACAAATTGAAGATACCAATCAGGTCAGTGTTGTGGGTGGTAGAGCAAGAAGT
>DAOWHF010000057.1:0-11644 GCA_030641565.1 Methylomarinum sp. | reverse complement strand
GTGTGTAATAATTTAGAAGGTAACTGAGTGTAAGGTTAAGATCTTTTTCATTGAGGCTGATGGATTCTTGCGTATAGGATGCGGTATGGCTGATGAGTTTTTTAGCTTTTTGAATATCGCTATGATTGATAGACCAGTGGTTTTCAGTGATTGCAGTCTTATCAAGGCTGCAAAATAGAATGATAGCGAATAGTAAAGGCAGGACTGCAAAAATAAATAGCAATATACGAAGCGGCATTAGGATAGGGAATGCAACTATGTTGAATAATTGTTTCATTCCCTATACCTGCTTATCTAAAGTTTAGAGTATAGCCAGCAGAACTGAGATATTCAGATTCTATTTCAAGATCTGTCTGGGTAAGCGGTGCGGTGCTTAACCAGTCGTTAGTGAAATTTAGATCAATGGTATTTTCTTCGATTGATATTTCAAAGTTGGGTAATTCCTGTGTATGTCGGTTACGGTGTAATAAGATGGCAAGACGTAAAATAATGGTTAGATAGGGTGCATCCTTATTCCACGGCTCAGGTAACTTATTAAAACGAGAACGTGAAAACTTTTTACGATGCGATTGTACCAATGTGGCAAGTAAGTGCTGGTCTTGTCTAGAAAAACCAGCAAAATCACCATTATCTATAATATAGGCGCTGTGCTTATGATATTGGCTATGCGCAATATCTCGCCCAATTTCATGTAGACTGACCGCCCAATGCAGAAATTGAGTGACAATTTTACTATTTTCGGTGCAATGACGACTGTCCAGTTGATTAAGGATAATATTGACTGTCTGTTTGATACGATCAGAATGTTTTTTATCGGTATGATAGTGTTCAGCAATAGTTGTTACTGTTTTTGATCGAATATCATGATCATAAATCCGACCTAATAAATCATGTACCAAGCCTTCACGCAATGCACCATCTGAAACGGTCATTTGCTCAATATCAAGTTTTTGAAAGGTGGCATAAAGGATAGCAACACCGCCTAAAAAAACAGGTAAGCGTTCATTGCTTAACTCGGGGAGTTGCAATTCATCGATATGTTTGCATTGAGTGATATGGGCAACCAGTTTTTCCAAGCCTTCCCGGGTAATGCCGTTATTACTCCATTTTGTTGCAATCAGCACTTTATGGATAGAACGTAAACTGCCTGATGCGCCTATTGCTTCATCCCAATGTTTGCTATTAAACTTTCTTTGGAATGGATCGAGTTTTTGTTGGGAAAACAATACCGCTTTTCTGAAGGATCTTTTGCTAATGACCCCATTTCTAAAGAATTTATTGCTGACTGTGACGCAGCCCATGTTTAAACTTTCTTTGGTATTAGCGGTGTCATTGATACCAATAATATATTCGGTACTGCCACCACCAATATCCATCACAAAACGAGAATTAGCATCGCTACCTAGACTGTTGGCAACTCCTTGGTAGATGAGTCGTGCCTCTTCAATTCCAGCAATAATATCAATAGGGTGTCCTAATGCTTTTTCTGCTTTTAAGATAAATTCTTGAGAGTTTTTGGCAGTACGTAGTGTATTAGTGCCTACAATTCTGACACTACCTGAGGGGAAATCACGAATGCGTTGACCAAAGCGTTCTAGACATTCTAAGGCTTTTTTCTGGGTTTTATCGTCAAGGTTTCTATGCTCATCAAGACCTGAAGCCAGTCGTACCATTTCTCTAAGGCGGTCTATAGTGCGTAATTTACCATTTTCTAATTTACAAACAATCATGTGAAAGCTGTTAGATCCTAAATCTACAGCGGCAACGCTAGAAGGGAGTTCTTTGGTCAAGGGTCTTATCCTGTTTTAGAGTAATAATTCTGATAAAATTACTCGGTTATTTTTTATTTGCTCCAATTGAGTAATTTAACTTATTTATCCTTTCACGTTAAGTATTAGTTGCTATGAATGCATTATCCATCCGAAATTTAAGAAAAACCTACAGTAATGGTTTTACTGCACTTAAAGGTATCGACCTTGAAGTAGAAAGTGGTGATTTCTTCGCTTTGTTAGGGCCGAATGGTGCAGGGAAATCAACTGCAATTGGCATTATTAGTTCACTGGTTAATAAAACGAGTGGGTCAGTCAGTATTTTTGGGCACGATTTAAATAAAGATCAGGCCAAAGCAAAGAGTTGTATAGGCTTGGTACCACAGGAAATTAATTTTAATCAGTTTGAAACAGTCAAAAATATCGTGCTGAATCAAGCGGGTTACTATGGTATTCCAAGAAAACAAGCGATAAAAAATACCGAAAAGTGTTTAAAGCAAATGTCCTTATGGGACAAAAGGGATGTGGTTTCAAGACGCTTATCCGGCGGAATGAAGCGTCGTGTCATGATAGCCAGAGCATTAGTCCATTCACCTCGATTATTGATTTTAGATGAGCCGACCGCAGGGGTTGATATAGAAATACGTCGCTCCATGTGGGAAATGATGGAAGAAGTTAATAAACAAGGCACCACCATTATTTTAACTACGCATTATTTAGAAGAAGCCGAGAGTCTGTGTCGTAATATCGCGATTATTAATGATGGTTTAATTGTTGAGAAATCTGGGATGGCAGATTTGCTTACACGTATTAAAAAAGATCATTTTGTACTGGATTTGGCTAAAGCTATTGTTGATCTCCCAATCATTGAGGGGTATGAACTGGAGCTGGCAGAAAGTAAAATTTTAAATGTTACGGTACCGAAAGGGAGAAGTCTTAACCCTTTATTTCAGCAATTAACAGCACAGGATATTGATGTGTTAAGTTTAAAAAATAAGACGAATCGTTTAGAACAACTATTTATGGATTTGGTTAATGAATAACGCCATTGCATTTCGCACTATTGTCAGCAAAGAAATTCGCCGCTTTACTCGTATTTGGCCTCAGACATTATTACCCCCAGCGATTACCACATCACTTTACTTTATGATTTTTGGTCGCCTGATTGGTGAGCGTATAGGCAGTGTGAATGGTGTGAGTTATATGGAGTATATTGTCCCTGGTATTATTTTAATGTCAGTGATTAGTCATTCATACGCTAACGTCGTGTCTTCTTTTTATTCGACCAAGTTTCAAAGGCATATCGAAGAATTATTGGTCGCTCCTGTACCTAATTGGGTTATTTTAGCGGGTTATGTCTGTGGAGGAATTGCGCGAGGGTTGTTGGTAGGTTTAGTTGTTACTGGGATTTCTTTATTATTTACTGATATGCAGGTTAATAATTTACCTATAACGATAGCGGTGTATATTCTAACAGCCACTTTGTTTGCTTTAGCAGGCTTTATTAATGCCGTATTTGCAGATAGTTTTGATGATATATCGATTATTCCTAACTTTGTGTTAACGCCTTTAAGTTATTTAGGTGGGGTGTTTTATTCTGTCTCGATGTTGCCTGATGTATGGCAGATGATCTCATTAGCAAATCCTATTTTGTATATGGTTAATGCCTTTCGGTATGGCTTGATTGGGGTAACAGATGTCAATATAGAGATTGCATTTGCAATTACCGGCGGTTTTATTGTGTTTTTAAGCAGTTTAAGTTTGTTTTTGTTACACAAGGGTGTCGGAATTAAAAATTAAATATGGTCTATTTTGAGCGGACTTCAGTCCGTTATGGTTGTTGTCTTTACTTATACTTCACACGGTCACGGATGCGGTTTTCTATCGGTCGATTTTTGCCGATAGGCAGCGTTGCTAAAACAGTTGCGTAGCTTGCTATGGTCGCAACCAGCTCCTGCTTCAAGCGACACTTGCACATCCATGTGCTTCGCGCCTGTTTCAGCGCCTTGCTATCGACAAAAATCAACTCGCTATAAAATCCTCATCCGTAACCGCGCGAAGTATATCTCATTAATCAGATGCTCCTTAATATGAAAAGTAATAGCACTGTTGAGTGCTGAGTTATAATACTTCGATTGGTTTTGAAATAAATGTGGGGATAGTTAGATGAAAGTAGTCTCATTTGTTAGTGCTTTGTTATTAACGGCTTGTGTCACAATTAATATTTATTTTCCAGCGGCTGCGGCAGAGCAGGTAGCGGATACAATAATTAAAGAAATTCAGTCTGAACAAGGCAGCAAGATAGACTCTAAAGATGAGTTGGAGCCACTTTCTAGTGTTGCTGGTATGCAGGTAGCGGTTTATCAATTGATTGATAACGTACTCAATGTGCTGGTATCACCTGCTAATGCAGCAGCTGCTGATTTGTCAGTTGATACGGCTGAGATCAGACAATTGCGTGCCAGAATGCGCACCCGATTTGCGGCACTCAAACCTTTTTATAGCAATGGGCAAGTAGGTATTAAATCGGATGGTTTTCTTGTCACTAGAGGTGCAGTAGCCCTTAAAGATAGAAATAAAGTAAATAAGTTAATTGCCGCTGAAAATGCAGATAGGCAGCGGTTGTATCAAGCAATTGCAAATGCAAATGGACATCCTGAATGGTTTGCACAAATTAAATCAACGTTCGCCACTCGCTGGGTAGGTAATGCGCAATCCAGTTGGTGGTATCAATCTTCAAATGGTAGTTGGAAGCAAAAATAAATATGGCACGTAGACGAAGTAGAAAGAAAAAGTTACCGGAAGAATCGGTTCAAGTCACCATTGAGTCTTTGGCTCATGATGGTCGTGGTGTGGCTCATGTGGATGGTAAAGTTATTTTTATTGATGAAGCATTGCCTGGTGAAGAAGTCGAGTTTATCTATACCGATAGTCGTAAAGATTATGCGGAAGGTAAGGTTGATAAATTAATTACCCGTGCTGATGTTCGCGTAGATCCAAAGTGTGCGCATTTTGGATCGTGTGGTGGCTGTAGTTTTCAGCATGTAACAGATGAAGAGCAGATTAAGATAAAACAAGGTTTGCTTAAAGAGCAGTTTACTCGCATTGGTAAAGTTGAAATTCCAGAAATCTGGGAGCCTTTAACTGGTCCGCATTGGGGTTATCGTCGTAAAGCCCGAATGGGTGTGAAATATGTGGCTAAAAAAGGCCGCGTGTTAGTCGGTTTTAGAGAGCGCAGAAATCCTTTCTTAGCAGAAATTGAAAGCTGTAAGGTCATGCACCCAATTGTGGGTGAAAAGTTGATGGATTTATCTGAAATGATAGGTGGTTTAAGCATTAAAGATAAAATTCCGCAGATCGAAGTCGCCATTGGTGATAATGACTGTGTCTTAGCTTTTCGTGTTTTAGAGCCGCCCACGGCGGAAGATAAAGAACGGATGCGCGAGTTTGGTCATAAACATAATATGAGCATCTGTCTACAGTCTAAAGGGCCTGATACTATCGTACCTATAGACGGTGAGCCGGAAATCACTCCGACTTACGCATTACCTGATCAAGGTATTGAATTTAAGTTTAGACCCGCAATGTTTACTCAAGTTAATTATGAGATAAACAAAAAAATGATCACTCGTGTGATAGAAACTCTGGATTTAAACGAAAATGATAACGTGCTGGATTTGTTTTGTGGCTTAGGTAATTTTACCTTGCCGATGGCAACCAAAGCGGGGCATGTGGTTGGAGTAGAAGGTGATCAGCCTTTAGTTAATCATGCCAAAGAGAATGCCAGGTTAAATAATATAGATAATGTTGATTTTTATGCAGCAGATTTAAGCAAAGACGTCAGTGATCAAGCTTGGTCTAAGCAGAAGTTTAATAAGGTCATGTTAGACCCTTCCAGGGCAGGGGCATCTGAAGTCTTGCATAATTTAAAGCATTGGAACCCTGATTTAATCATGTATGTTTCATGCAATCCTTCCACTTTAGCTAGAGATGCCGGTATTTTGGTTAATGAATTGGGTTATAAATTAGTTAAAGCAGGTGTAATGGACATGTTCCCTCAAACAGGGCATGTTGAATCAATTGCGCTGTTTAGAAAAGCATAAGACTGTAAGGGTAGTGATGTAGGATGGGCAAAGGCTCTCTTGTGCCCATCACATTCAAAATAATTTCCTTTTCCAAAACTCTTTTTTTCTAAAGGTGAATTTAATATTGATACTCTTAATAACATGATAGATTTGCCTAAGAAATATCTATATATTTCCATTTTAAAACAGCAGCTTTCATTAATCTGTGAGAATGGGCCGGATAAAGTCTACTCAGTTTCAACGGCTAAAAATGGCGCTGGCGAAAAAATGGGTAGTGAGTGCACGCCGACAGGCTGGCATAAAATTAGAGCAAAAATAGGTGATAAGCAGGCTTTAAATGCTGTTTTTGTAGGACGCAGAGTAACAGGTGAAATCTATACACCTGATTTAAGCACAGAATTTCCACAACGAGACTGGGTTTTAACTCGAATTTTATGGCTAGCTGGTTTGGAAGCAGGTAAAAATCGATATGGTAATGTGGATTCAACATGGCGCTATATTTATATACATGGCTGTCCAGATGAGCTTATGCTGGGTAAGCCTGAATCTCATGGCTGTATACGGATGAAAAATGCAGATGTTTTAGATCTGTTTAATCGGGTTGATGCCGGTTTAAAAGTGTTAATTGAATAATGTTGAATAGTTTAGGTATAAGGCGGAATGTCTAGAATTATATTAGGGATAGAGTACGATGGCAGTCATTTTGCTGGGTGGCAGTGTCAAAAAGATCAGCGAACAGCCCAGGGTGAGTTAGAAAAGGCATTGTCAAAAATTGCCGATCAAAAAGTTGTAGTTCAATGTGCTGGCCGTACAGATACGGGGGTCCATGCTTTAGAGCAAGTGGTACATTTTGATTGCGATGTGGCTCGCTCACATGAAAGTTGGCTGATGGGTGGAAACACCAATTTGCCTGAAGACATACGCATCACTTGGGTAAAAGATGCTGTTGATGATTTTCATGCGCGGTATAGTGCTATTGCGCGTTTTTATCGGTATGTTATATTGAACCGAAAAATGAAATCAGCATTAATGCGTAGCCAGGTCACATGGTGTTATAACCCGCTAGATGAGGCTAAAATGCAACAGGCAGCACAAGTGTTAATTGGTGCGCATGATTTTTCCTCCTTTAGAGCGCAAGGCTGTCAGTCATTAAGCCCTAATCGGCTCATGCATTTTATAAATGTCCATCGTGAAGGTGAAAATGTAGTGATAGAACTGTCAGCCAATGCATTTTTGCATCATATGGTAAGAAATATAGCTGGTGTCTTAATGGAGATTGGTATGGGTAAGCGTCCAGTTGACTGGACACAGGAATTACTCAGTGTAAAAGATAGAAAGCAGGGCGGAGTAACCGCACCTCCTTTTGGTTTGTATTTAGGCGGTGTTTTTTATCCCGAAAAATTTGGGATAGATAAGCATCCTATTTTTGATTTGTTACCCGCAGATGTTCAGCGTTTTGAGCATTAAATTAAAGGTTGATGGTTTTTAGTATGATTGATGTAGTTAATTTTTTGTCTTTTCAGGTTCATGGTTCTGCTGGTGGTCATAAGGCAAGTGATGGTATGGCTGGTAGTGTTGGAGAATTCTTAACCTTTGTGGAAAGCTTGCTTGGGCTTGCGCCATCTGAAATGTTTGCAGCCATAATGCCGGGTGTTACATCGCTGGTTAATGTACATCCACTACTGGTACATTTCCCAATAGCATTCTTAATGGCTTTTTTTATCGTTGACCTTCTAGGTACATTAATTAAGAAAGACATTTGGCAACAGCTTGCAAGTGGTTTACTTTATTTAGGTACCATCGGCGCGGCTATGGCAGTTGTGGCAGGGTTAATGGCAGCCGGTTCAGTTGAGCACGGTGATAATGTACATTTAATTATGCAACGTCATAAAACCTTTGGACTCTCCATACTTTGTTTATCGGTAGTGCTATCAATCTGGCGATTGTTAAGTGCAGGTATTGTTAAGGGTGGAGCAAACATTGTATTTCTTACTCTAGCAGCTTTACTTAATATTCTTGTAATATTGGGTGCTGATTTGGGTGGGTTAATGGTTTATAAACATGGTGTGGCTGTTGAAGCGGTAGAAGTAAATATGATGGATTATTTTCAGGAACATACTCATTCCCATTAACTTGATGGAATAAACAAAAAAGGCTGACTTTGTTCAGCCTTTTTTATGTGAGGTGCTATTTGATTATGTAAACTAGGCTGAGTGAGTTTATAAAGCGTGTTGTAAAAATGTTACGCCAACCCAAACAAACCCTACGGTTGTAATGACAAAACTTATTGCAGACAAAACCTTCCATATTGTTTTGTTCCAAAAATCAGGATCAAAGGCTGCAACGACAAAAACACTTGGGTTAGTGAATCCGCCAATCGCTACGCACCAGCATGCAATAACAGGCAGTTCAACACCTGCACCATAAAAACCTAAATTAAATAACGCCATTAACGCATAATCAACATGTGCTCTAATCATGGTTTTATAATCGACTAAAAATTTCTCATCAATGCCTTCGATGGGAAACCAGCGAGCAAATGTCATCAGCCAAGCTGAAAGTATTAGTGCTGTCATACAAGCAACAGCGCCTATTAATAGAATTTCCATAATGTTTTTTATAGTGGTTTCAAAATTGATCATAAAGTATAGCTGAATCCAGAAGCTATAATAATTCTAATGAGCTCTTACTTTAATCAGTAGTCATAAACACAGCTTGCTAAAAACATAAAGTGTCACATAGGATGCGTAAAATTATAAATATAATGGGCTTGCTGAGGAGACTTAAAGGTTTCTTATACAATTATTTCTCTGTAGAATTTACCTATTTATCATTGTTAATGGAGCAGCAGTCCAATGGGAAGAGCCTATCAAAACCGTAAAGAATCTATGGCTAAAACGTCTGATGCCAAGGCTAAAGTCTACAGTAAATATGGTCGTGAGATTTATGTGTGTGCTAAAGCAGGTGGTGTTGATACCGAAGGAAATTTAGCCTTACGAGGGTTGATTGAGCGGGCAAAAAAAGATCAAGTGCCTACCCACGTTATTGAAAAAGCAATCGACAAAGCCAAAGGCGGCGGCGGTGAGGATTTTTCTCCTGCGCGCTACGAAGGTTTTGGTCCGGGTAGTAGTATGGTGATTGTTGATTGCTTGACAGATAACCCTAACCGTACTTTTGGTGATGTGCGTCTGTGCTTTACCAAAACAAAATGTAAAATTGGAACGCAAGGTGTGGTCAGTCATATGTTTGATCATGCGGCTATCTTAATGTTTAAACATGATGACGAGGAAGCCGTGCTTGAAGCCTTGTTAATGGCAGATGTTGATGTGACTGATATTGAGAGTGATGACGGTAAAGTTACTGTCTTTGCGCCTCACGTAGATTACTTTAAAGCCAAGCAAGCATTAATAGATTCTTTAGGTGAAATTGATTTTGAAGTGGATGAAATTCAATTTGTACCAAAAAGTACAACGCCAATCAGCGGTGATGATGTGGTGATGTTTGAAAAATTTATCGATATGTTAAATGATCTGGACGATGTGCAAAATATTTATCATGATGCTGAGTATTAAGGGTATATTAGTAGCTATGGTGTCACTTAATATAACTTGATATTTTCTTAGAAGGTTTGTGAGTGTACCATTTAATTTATTGTACGAGTTAAAGGTACTGTGAGAATAAAATACCAAATTCGTTGGTGAATTTATACCAAGCATTGAATGTGCCCAATGTTTGGTTTATTTTAATTTATAGAGTATGGAGATGTTGAAAATGAAAAAAATTATTGCTGGTTTAGTGTTGATGTTAGTAACCACTGTTTCATATGCTGAAATTTATACATGTACTGGTTATGCCGATGGTTCTGTGGTTGGGACTCCACTAAAAATAAATGCTACAAAAGTAGCTATTGCAGAAGAAAAAGCGGCCGATCGTATGAAAAAAGCAGGGTTAGAAGTAGATTACGTCCACTGTAAGTAAGCAAAGCTAGATAATTTGGTGTCTGTCGGAATTGCGTATTGGTCTTACGAGTAAGATAAAGTGCAGAATGTTTACTGGGGGGCGCTAAGTTTTTGATAGCGTCTGGTAGGTTGGATGCAGCAATAGCGTAATCCGGCATTTGCTTAGGGTGAGTGGCGGAATACGTTAATATTTTTCCGCCCTACGCATCCATCTTACGAGTTAGGGTTTTAAATTCAATTATCATAATCATATGTATGTCAGCTATGGCCGATCTTGTATTGATGAATTCATCAATTTAAATTAGTGACTTGTGATAATAAAATTATGGTGATGTATGGGGACCTTTACAGAATTGCATGTTGATCTTCGACAGATGGTTATAGCTATTGAAACAGCGGTTTCTTTAGTGGGGATGAATGATACAAATCATGGGAAGCGTGTTGGCTATATTGCTAGTCAGTTAGCGCATCAGCTTGGTTTTAGTGATCGGTCTATACAGTTCTCATTTGATCTTGGTTTATTGCATGATTGTGGTGTCTCTACGGAGCAAATGCATTCTAGTCTTGTTAATCATTTTGACTGGAGTGAAGCGAATATTCATTGTGAAATAGGATATCGTTTATTGAAAGATTTTGAGCCATTAGCTAAGTTTGCAACACCTATTCTTTATCATCACACGCGATGGGACGTACTTAAAGAGCTTGCTGTTAATGAACAAGATGCACGTATGGCGAACCTTATTTTTCTTTCCGACCGTGTTGATGTGTTGGCTGTAGCGCATTATGAGTCTGATATTTTACTGGCTAAAGAAGAAATAGTTAAATCAATCGTCGGTTATGGGGAGACATATTTTGATCCTTTGATTGTGAGTGCCTTTCAGCAAGTAGAAAAGTCTGAAGCCTTTTGGATTGCTTTGGAGGATAGGCATATCACACGCTATACATGGGATATGGGGCAATTTGAAAGTAGTCAATCGTTGAGTTTATCTCAATTGAAACAGCTTTCATTAATTCTGGCTTATATCGTTGACCAGAAAAGTCCGTTTACGGCTCAGCATTCGGCAAAGGTCGCAAGTTTAGCGCGATATATTGCATCATCTTTGGGCTTATTAAGTGAGCAGTGTGAAAAAATTGAAATTGCAGGTTTGTTGCATGATCTTGGCAAGCTTCATACCCCTGATAATATACTTGAGAAGCCTGGGCATTTAAATAGTGTTGAGCGTTCGATTATGAATCAGCATAGTTTTGAGACATATGAGATTTTAAGACATATCAAGGGGCTTGGTGAAATAGCTCGTTGGGCTGCATTTCATCATGAAGGTCTTAATGGTGGAGGGTATCCGTTTCATCCTGATAAGAGCGATTTAAGTATTGAAGCACGAATTATTGCTGTGGCAGATATCTTTCAGGCACTCGTGCAAGATAGACCGTACAGGACTGGAATGTCATTAAATGAGGTTGTTGATATTATGGATGATTTTGTCAGTAGTGGAAAGCTTGATAAGAATATTGTAGAACATACAAAGAAGCATGCGGAGGCGTGTTTCGAAATTGCAAAGAGTCATAGTAAAGAGGCTAATCATAGTTCCTTTGGTATGTTTGGAACGGATGACACCAAGTACTCGCTTTAAACTCGTGCAGCTTGAAGGAATAAACTCGTGCAGCTTGAAGGAATAAAGTAGGCTGAAAAAGTGATGACTTAATAATCCTTCTAAAAATATTCAGTTTTAAAATGTCATTGTTGCTCCCCCCTTAATTAATCCTGTTGTATCTTTTTCTTCAAAATAGTCAGTATTTATGGGTGTATTCATTTATTTGAAAGCAAGATGAT
>DAOWHF010000291.1:0-19306 GCA_030641565.1 Methylomarinum sp. | reverse complement strand
TAATTTAGATTTTATTTTTACTGAAAACTACTACGAAGGTTTAGAAGGAGGAATTTTAGAGGCTTTTGCTAAATTATTTCCTGATAATACTCGCTTATACATTTACCCATACAAAAGCCCAGATAAAGAAGAATTAGTCACGGTTAATAATTTTCACCCGCCTAAAAACTTGCAGCACTTATACAAACACTTTTTAGACAACGGCTATTTAGTTGGGCTGGAAAACTTTGATGAAAACTTATTAGGTATTAACCCATCCGACGTGGTTGCAGAGATCAAAAAAGGCAGAGGAAATTGGGAGAATAATGTTCCAGAGTCGATTGCCGAAATGATTATCAGTAAAAAACTATTTGGTTTTGATAACAGCAGATAAAGTACCCCCCCCCTATGAAAGGCCAATCGGTTTTTATAGGGGCTCATCTAAAAACACATAAAAGCGCCCCCTTGCTTCAAAAATAAAATCGATTCGCTATTGTATTGATTCGATACTTATGTTTTAATTTCAGCCTGCTTTGAATTATCAGCAACAAAACCAATGCCAAATAAAGGGGAACAACATGACTCAAAAGAATATTAAAATCTTTAGCATACTGAGCCTGTCTTTTTTAGCATCATTATCACATGCCGATAACACAAACCCACAACACCCTATCCTTGCCGACATATCATCCACTAGCAACTGTCACTTTCTACATGACATAAATTCAAACAGTGGCTATTCAAAACACATAAACTGGAAACGTCACACCACTCATAAAGCATTACTTAAAGCTGAGCAACTTGGAGCCACACACCTAGTAATTGATAACGTTGAAAGTATCGGTGCCTTCAATGGTAAAGTGCATGGTAAAGCTTATAAATGTAACACTTTAGCGAGCGTAACCAGTTCCCATAAAAACTAACAAACCGTAACTATCAATTTAATATCTATACCAACGAAAATATAAAAAATGATGTTAACCAATGCATCAGTTATTTAAATAATCTAAAACCAAGCCCACATAAATAGCCAAGCCAAAATAATTATTATTTAAAAAAGCTTTAAAACACAAAATTTTATCTCGATTAAAAATCAATTTTTGTTGATAAACAGATAAACCTAATGCAACAACAACACCGGCATAATAAAAGCCACCCAACTGTTGCATTTGTCCGACCAGAACTAATAAACCAATAATAATTAGTTGCAACCCAGCCATGATCTCGCGGTCTTTGTCACCAAATAAAATAGCCGTCGATTTAATCCCTATTTTTAAATCATCGTCTTTATCAACCATCGCATACATGGTGTCATAAACTAATGCCCATAACATCACTGCCAGATACATTACCCAGGCGACCATCGGAATCGTATTAGTTTGTGCGCTAAATGACATAGGCACAGCAAAACCAAAAGCTATACCTAAATAAGCCTGAGGTAATTGCGTGTATCGCTTCATAAACGGATAGCTTCCAGCCAAGAACGCAGCAACAAATGACAGCATAATAGTCATTAAGTTAAGCTGCAACACTAGGACAAATGCAACGAGACACAAAACCACAAATAAGATAAGTGCTTCTTTAGCTGTGACTTTACCTGCTGCAATAGGTCTTTGTTTAGTCCGTTCAACATGCGGGTCAAAATCACGATCTGCATAGTCGTTAATGACACAACCTGCCGCCCGCATTAATACTACACCAGAACAGATAATAAATAACACTGACAAATCCGGCTTACCGTCACTGGCAACCCATAAAGCCCATAATGCTGGCCATAGTAAAATCAAAATTCCTATGGGTTTATCAAAGCGTGCTAATAGCCAGTATTGCTGAATCCTATCTACAACCAAAGATTTTTTAACTGTCATTATTTTTGATGGATTTAATAATTGATGTGGTTGAGTGCCCTTCGAAAAGGGATAGCATTTTTACTTCGCCACCGTTAGCTAAAACGCTTTCATGTCCTGCTATTGAGGTAATGTCGGTATAGTCCCCCCCTTTAGCCAAAATATCAGGTAATAAATAGTCAATTTCTTGTTTTGGCGTATCACCTTCAAAAGATAACACCCAATCCACACATTCCAACGCAGCCAACATTTCCATTCTGTATTGCAGATCATTAACCGGACGTTCAGGTCCTTTAAGTCGTTTCACTGAATCATCACTATTCACTAAAATAACTAAACGATCACCCAATGCCTTTGCTTGCCGTAAATAACGAATATGCCCGGGATGTAAAATATCAAAACAGCCATTGGTTAAAACTATTTTTTCACCATCCTTTCTAGCCGCGTGCATAGCCTGCTTTATATCATCTAATGTACCTACACCTCTATGATGAGCTCGCTGCCCTTGCAAGGCATAGTTTAATTCTTCGGTATTTACCGTTGCCGTTCCAAGCTTACCAACAACAATACCAGCACCCATATTGGCTAAAACTGTCGCGTCCGCTAATGATTTATTGGCTGCCAAACTAGCTGCTAATACTGATATAACAGTATCTCCAGCACCTGTTACATCAAATACTTCTCGCGCATGCGTTGGCAAATGTAAAGGTGCTTCATCTTTAGTTAGTAAAGTCATCCCTTGCTCTCCCTGTGTGACAAGTAAAGCTTTAAAGTCCATCTCATGTAATAAGTTTATACCTTTTTCAACCAGCTGTTGCTGATTACTACAACTTCCGACAACCGCTTCAAACTCAGTCAAATTAGGGGTTATCAATGTGGCATGCTTATAAATACTAAAATCAGTCCCTTTTGGATCAACCAATACTGGTTTATTTAACTGTTTCGCTAAACCTATAAATTGCTCAATATTATTTAACGTCCCTTTACCATAATCAGATAAGATCACCGCATTAGCCTGCATCATTTCTGCATGATACTGATGCAATAATTCCTCATTACTCACCTGCTGAAAGCCATCTTCAAAATCTAAACGAATCAATTGCTGATGTCGGCTCATCACTCTTAGCTTGGTAATGGTTGGATAATCATCCAATGCTTCAAATAAACACAGTACACCGGCTTTTTGTAAAAGCGCTTTTAATGATTCAGCAGGTTCATCATTACCGACAAACCCCATCACAGAAACTTTTCCGCCTAATGCGGCAATATTTAAAGCGACATTACCCGCGCCCCCAGCTCGCTGTTCATCATCTTTTACATGAACGACTGGAACCGGTGCTTCTGGCGATATTCTGGAAGTTGCTCCATGCCAGTATCTATCTAGCATTAAATCGCCAATAACTAAAACGCGGCCTGTTGAATAATTAGGTAATTGCATAGCTTTAAACGCGGTTTGTAAAACAAAATGATATTATACCCTCTTCTTTTACCCTAAGAGTGTAACCATGAGTGTAACCATGAGTGTAAAGATTTATCATAATCCACGTTGTAGTAAATCAAGACAGACATTGCAATTACTACAAGCACAAGGCGTAGAGCCAGAAATTATCGAATATTTAAAAACACCGCCTACAGAAGCTGAACTAGAAGATATTTTGCAAAAACTAGACATGGAGCCTCGTGACTTAATGCGCAAAAAAGAAGCTGAATACAAGGCAACAGGCATGGACAATAGTGATTTAGATAGAGATGCTTTAATTAAAGGCATGGTTCAAACACCTAAATTAATTGAGCGCCCTATTGTTTTAGCTAATGACAAAGCCGCAATCGGTCGACCACCTGAAGATGTATTAGCTATACTATAAATAAAGCATTCGCCTATTAAGCAATCATTGAGCATGACAAAAATTCTAATTCTTTATTACAGCCGTAATGGCTCAACCGAACAAATGGCAAATCAAATTGCCAGAGGTGTTGAATCTATTGAAGGTGTTGATGCAATATTGAGAACTGTGCCTGAAATATCTACGGTTTGTGAACAATCCGAAAGTGCAATTCCAGCAAACGGCGCACCTTACGTAACACTTGAAGATTTAAAATCTTGCGATGGTTTAGCATTAGGTAGCCCAACCCACTTTGGCAATATGGCCGGGGCTTTAAAGCACTTTATTGATAAAACCACCGAACTTTGGATTCCTGGCACATTATCAGGCAAACCTGCGGGGGTTTTTACTTCAACTGGTGGTATGCATAGTGGCCATGAAAGCACCTTACTCTCAATGATGTTACCTTTAATGCATCATGGCATGTTAATCATGAGCATACCCAGTAATGAAATTGCCTTAAAAGAAACCCGTACTGGCGGTACACCCTATGGCCCTAGCCATCTCTCATCATCAGCTAATTTAAGCGCAGATGAAAAACAAATTTGTCGGGCGCTAGGAAGCCGCCTTGCTAAAACAGCACTTGCACTAAAACAGGTCTAATGAAAAGAATCTATTATCACTACATGGCTTTGACCGGCTTTTTTGGCTTATTTATATTACTTATGCTTTGGAATACAGTGCTATCGCCATCAACCCACCTACCTGTTGCCATTGTACTGCTGTTTGTTATCGGCCCATTATTATTCCCTTTTAAAGGACTTTTAAATGCTAATCTAAGAAGCTGTACCTGGATGAGTTATATCAGTCTGTTTTATTTTACTTATGGCATTTCTGAAGCTTACACCACGCCATCAGAGTTAAATTACGCATTACTCGAAGTATTTTTCAGTCTATTACTATGTGTTGGTTCTAGTCTTTATGTTTACACCGCAGAAAAAATAAAATAATCGTGCCTAAACAACTTCCCTTACAGTTTGAGTTTCAAGCCAACCAGAATTTCAGCACCTTTTACCCTGGTAGCAATGAAGAAGCCGTTAATCACCTGCAAAAAATTTTCACTAGCACAGAACAACAAATTTTCCTTTGGGGAGAAACAGGGACAGGTAAAACTCATTTACTACAAGCAACTAGCCAAATCGCGGATAAAATTAATAAAACAGCTTTTTATTTCTCTTTTGCTACTGAAGAATTACCCAACCCATCCATGCTTGATGGTCTGGACAAGCTCGACCTCGTTTGCTTTGACAATATAGATCTTATTGCTGGTAACAGCGAATGGGAACGCGCTTTTTTTAATTTTTTTAATCGTCATCGAGACGGCAATAAAAAACTACTGTTATCCGCTTCATGTCAGCCCAAATACCTTGCCATTCAATTGCCAGACCTTAAAACACGCATGAACTGGGGGCTTACACTCAAGCTTAATACCTTAACCAATGAACAACAGCTTGATGCCCTTATCTACAAAGCCAATGATTTAGGCTTTGAAATACCAGTTAATGTCGGACGCTTTTTAATGACACACTATGCCAGTGACTTACCAACCATCTGGAAATTAATTGATAAAATAGATCAAGCAACTTTAGCAGCCAAACGCAAATTGACTATTCCTTTTTTAAAACAGATCATGGCTGATAAAAAAAATCATGACGACTGATAAAGTTCTAATTGTTGGTGCGGGGGCTATCGGAGGGTTTTACGGTGCATTACTTGCCAAAGCAGGTGCAGATGTATCGGTTATCTGCCGATCTGATTATGAAATAGTCAAACAGCAAGGCTACTCAATTAATAGTAATGACTTAGGCAACTGGACTTTCACCCCGTCACAAGTCATCAAATCATCAGCTGACTACAAAGAACAAGCAGACTACATTATCCTCTGCTGCAAAATTGTCCCAGAAGCTAATCGAATTAAATTAATCCAAGATGCTGTTTCAGCCAACACCTGCATAGTATTCATTCAAAACGGAATTGATATTGAGAAAGAATTAATTAACGCCTTTCCCAACAACGAAATTATTAGCGGCTTGGCTTTTATTTGCTGCAATCGACTCAAACCAGGTGTTATTCAGCATTTAGCTTACGGCAAGTTAACACTAGGCAGCCTAAATAATAAGACTAATAAAACGCAACATCTGAGTGATTTGATTAACCAAGCGGGGGTTGAATCAATCACATCCAACAACATTATTAGTAGTCGCTGGCTGAAATGTCTGTGGAATGCCCCCTTCAATCCCCTTTCTGTATTATCTGATGGGCTTTCGACTCAAGAGATACTTGCTACTCAAGAAGCATTTATTAGAACTATCATGCAAGAGATTTGTAATATTGCACAGGCGTGCGGACACCCACTGCCAGACGATAGCATAGACATTAATATAGAACGCACTTATACAATGCCGCCTTATAAAACCAGTATGTTATTGGACTATGAAAACAATCAGCCGATGGAAATAGAAGCTATTCTTGGTAATACTGTCAGAGCTGCGCAAAGAGTTAATGTGTCCTGTCCTAGGCTTGATAGCTTATATGCGCTGATGAAGTTAAAAGAGTTACATATAAAAAATTCAACTAAAAATAGTTAAAGCACTCCTGTTATCTTATCTTGTAGAACTAACATTTGTCCGTTCTACTTGATATCCCAAATCAAAGGAAGGTCAGAAAGTACTCTTCAAAGTTACTCTCATTCAAAAATGTAATATCGTACATGCTAGTCAATCCCTTAGCTTGCTCATCCGTTAAATCTAACACCAACATAGTAAAATTTGCCTTATCAATTCCCATTCGTTTTCTTAACTTATGATATTTATCTATCATTGACCTAAACTCACCTGTCTTACATTCTATAAATAAAGGGATTTTATTATTAATAAGAAAGAAAACATCAACTTCATGCTTATCTTCATTGGGAAAGTGTACTTTAAAGCTTCTTAATGCCGAAAATGGAATTCTCTTGTTATGAAACATAATTAACAGCTTCATAAAAACAAACCACTCTAACCATTCACCATTAAAAAAATTAACAATCGCTGCGGT
Source organism: Methylomarinum sp. (assembly GCA_030641565.1). GTDB lineage: Bacteria > Pseudomonadota > Gammaproteobacteria > Methylococcales > Methylomonadaceae > QPIN01. Next base: position 12,558 of record DAOWHF010000291.1, on the reverse strand, counting down.
TTTTTGTAATGTTAAGTGAATACGTTTATCTGCTTTATTATAAAAGTACTTTGCGACAAAAGAAAAATCATAAAGCATCTTACAGTAACTGGTTAAGACTTGAATTTCCTTCTGAGAACGATTGGAAAGCGCTATAACAACTGTTCCATACCCTTTACGCTGGACTTTTTTTATGCTGCCATTAACATTCTTAAGCAAATCATAGTTATCCCCCAACATGACAGCCACTTCATCAAAAAAGCCTTGAGTATCTAAGGTCTTGGTATCAACATCTAATAAAATACCTTTTTTATCAAACCAATCCTTTATAGGTTTAAACTGCATTTGATTGGTCATTGCCATGGTGTTATGCAGATCAATATTCTCATCGAACGTCGCGTTTAAAACCTCCAACTCTTCCAGCTCTTTTGTTTCACTCTCCTCTTCACCCTTTAAATGGCAATATTTTTCATTTAGGTCTTTATACTTTGCAATAATGTTTTTAATAAATGCGATAGCATTATGGATTAGAACCGGCTCTTTACAGACAGGGCATTTAACCGTCTTACCAATATAGTTATCGGGGGCTTCTCGTAAATAACTGCATTTATTACACAACAAAACGGCCATTAAATAAACCTATCTAAAGCTCAAAATCACAAATGATGATTATATACCTTACGAACTTATCCCACCTTGAGTCAAGTGTCTAGGCTCTAATAACTTTTCTAATTCCTCACGGCTTAAGTCTGTCATCTCTTCTGCTACATCGATAATCGGCATGCCTTTTTTATAAGCTGCTTTTGCAACTTCGGCCGCTTTTGCATAACCAATAATAGGGTTTAAGGCCGTGACCAAAATAGGGTTCTTAGATAACGCTTCCTGCAAATTTTCTTCTCTAACATCAAATGTTGCTATCGCTTTATCAGCCAAAACATTAGAGATATTTCCCAGTATATCGATGCTTTGCAAAACATTATAAGCAATCACCGGTAGCATCACATTCAACTGAAATGTTCCCGACTGCCCTGCAACTGTAATCGTCGCATCATTACCAATGACTTGAGCGGCTACCATTGCTGTTGCCTCTGGAATTACCGGATTAACCTTTCCCGGCATAATGCTACTGCCTGGTTGTAAAGCCGTTAACTCTATCTCGCCTAAGCCTGCCAAAGGTCCGCTATTCATCCAGCGTAGATCATTGGCAATCTTCATTAAGCTGACCGCAATAACTTTCATTTGCCCCGATAATTCAACCATGGCATCTTGTGCACTTAAGCTTTCAAAAAAAGAATCATTGGCTTTAAAAGGTAAGCCTGTTTCATCAGATAATGCTTGAGCAAATTGTTCGGAAAATCGAGGGTCTGCATTTATACCCGTTCCAACAGCTGTGCCGCCCTGTGCCAGCTTATAAACTCTAGGAAGCACACTATTAATACGATCAATGCCATTTCGAATCTGTAATGCCCATGCACCCATTTCTTGCCCCATAGTAACTGGCATTGCATCCATTAAATGGGTACGCCCTGTCTTGGTCACATTTTCTAGAGTTGCTGCTTTTTCTTCAATCACATTAGCTAAATAATTTAACCCTGGCAATAAAGTCTCATGACATTCTAATGCGGCACTGACATGTATTGCTGTTGGAATCACATCATTACTGCTTTGCCCCATATTAACGTGATCATTAGCATTGACAACTTCACCAGCGATTTCACTAGCCAATCGTGCTAACACCTCGTTAACATTCATATTGGTACTGGTGCCAGATCCTGTTTGAAACACATCGATAGGAAACTGATCTTGATGCTGACCATCAATAAGTTGCTGAGCCGCCTGAATAATGGCATTGCCTTTAGTTTCATCCAACTCAGTTAAAGCCATGTTAACTTTAGCCGCATTTTTTTTGATAAGAGCCACTGTCTTAACAAAAGCAGGAGGCAAAACCAAACCACTGACCGGAAAGTTATTGATTGCTCGTTGAGTTTGAGCACCATATAAGGCATTAGCAGGGACTTTTAACTCACCCATACTGTCTTTTTCTATTCTGTAATCTTCTGTCGTTTCAGTCATGAGTTAACTCTTTAATAAATCCTTCAATATCAGCCGATGCAAAAGGCCAGCCTAATTCTTTTTCTGTTTCTGGGTGATATAAAACAGGGATTCGAATAGCGTACTTTTCCTGCCATTGCTCCTGTTCTGCTATATCAATTGTCTCAACTTTTATTCCTTCACATTCAGCGATAATTAGTTCTGCGTCTTCACACAAGTGACAGCCTAAAGTGCCAAATAAAGTAAGTTTCACCATACTAATGCCTAGAAATTTTGTCCAGATAACCCATAAATAAAGCAGAGGCCACCAATGTTAAATGAATCAGCACATACCACACTAATTTATCATTATCTGTTTCCTGTATATTCATAAATATTTTTAGCAGATGAATCGATGAAATAGCGACGATAGAAGCCGCTACCTTCATTTTAAGCGAGCCATAATCATGACTGCCTAACCAATCCAGTTTTTCCGCTGATTCACAAATATCCATGCGGGAGACAAAGTTTTCATAACCACTAAACATGACAATAACGATCAGGCTACCCACTAAGGTGAGATCAATCAAAGTCAGTAGATTTAAAATCAATACTGACTCATCAATTTCAAGTATGTGCGGCAAGAAATGATAAAGCTCCTGATAAAACTTAATAAATAATGCAAACAACGCCAAGCTCAATCCTAAATACACAGGTGCTAAAATCCAGCGACTGGCATACATGACTCTTTCTGTTAGCTTTTCAATTTTACTTATTGCCATGCTATCAGCCTATCAATGATGTAGATGAGTAGACAACCAACGCTCAGCAACCTCTTTAGTCATGCCTTTTCTTTTTGCATAACTTTCCAATTGTTCTTGGTCTATTTTCCCTACGTTAAAATACTGTGATTCAGGATGAGACAAGTACCACCCACTAACGGCTGCCGTCGGGAACATGGCATAGCTTTCTGTCAATTCAATGCTTGTCGATGCCGTTGCATTCAACAATTCAAACAATTTAGCTTTCTCTGTATGATCGGGACAAGCTGGATAACCAGGGGCAGGTCTAATCCCATTGTATTCTTCAGAAATCAGTTGTTCATTTTCATGCGCTTCATCTGACGCATATCCCCAGTGATCTTTTCTGACTTGCTCATGTAGATATTCTGCAAATGCTTCTGCTAGACGATCAGCCAAGGCTTTAAGCATAATGGAGTTATAATCATCATGATCTTTATCAAACTGAGCAATTTTTTCATCTATTCCTATACCTGTTGTCACAGCAAAGCCTCCGATATAATCGGCTTTTCCACTGGCTTTACTGGCAATAAAATCAGATAAGCAGAAATTAGCACGGCCTGGTGCCTTTACATTTTGTTGACGTAGATGATGTAAGGTTTCTAACACTTCAGTTCGTGATTCATCGGTATAAAGCTCAATATCATCACCTACACTGTTAGCGGGATAGAAGCCTATCACTGCTTTAGCGGTCAGCCATTTTTCATTGATAATCTGATCCAACATTGCCTTGGCATCAGCAAATAATTTAGTTGCTGTTTCACCCACCACTTCATCCTTTAAGATTGCCGGGTATTTACCTGACAATTCCCAGGTTTGGAAAAAAGGCGACCAATCAATATAAGGCACTAAAACATCCAAAGACAATGAATCAATCACCTTTGTACCTAAAAAGGTTGGTTTAACTGGCTCGTGAGTCCCTACATCGAACCTATTAAGTCTGGCGTTTTCTAAACTATGCTGTTTAACCTGTGCTTTACGACCTTTATGACGTTCACGCACTTGCTCATATTCAGCGCGCACTTTTGCAATATAGTTATCTTTTAACTCGTCACTTAATAGTGAGCGGACAACACCCACACTGCGCGATGCATCTGTGACATAAATCGTAGGCGCATGATAATTTTGTTCAATTTTAACAGCAGTATGCGCGCGTGAAGTTGTTGCTCCACCAATCATCAATGGAATATCAAATCCTTGGCGTTCCATTTCTTTGGCAACATGCACCATTTCATCCAAAGATGGTGTTATTAAGCCACTTAAGCCAATAATATCAACATTTTCTTCGCGTGCTTTTCTAAGGATTTGTTCGGCAGGAATCATAACCCCCATATCAATCACTTCAAAGTTATTACACTGCAATACCACGCCGACGATATTTTTACCAATATCGTGCACATCACCTTTTACAGTTGCCATCAACACTTTACCGTTTGATTGTATGCCACCGTCTTTTTCTTCATCCATAAAGGGCATTAAATAGGCAACCGCTTTTTTCATTACCCGTGCTGATTTAACCACCTGAGGTAAAAACATTTTACCCTCACCAAATAAATCACCCACCACGTTCATACCGTCCATTAATGGACCTTCAATCACATGTAAAGGCAATTCAGATTCTAGTCGTGCCTGCTCAGTATCTTCAACAATATAATCGGCATTACCTTTAACCAATGCATGCTCTAAACGTTTTTTGACAGGCCAGGTACGCCATTCTAAATCTTCTTTTTTGGCCGATGAGCCATCACCTTGATATTTTTGAGCCATTTCAAGCATGGCTTCAGTTGCATCAGGGTTACGGTTAAGCACAACATCTTCTACAGCATTACGTAATTCATCAGGAATATCTTCGTAAATAGCTAATTGCCCTGCATTCACAATTCCCATGCCCATGCCAGCTTTAATGGCATGATATAAAAAAACCGCATGAATAGCTTCACGAACTAAATTGTTACCTCTAAAAGAAAAGGAAACATTAGAGACACCACCTGAAATTAAGGCATGAGGACAAGTGCGTGTAATTTCACGAGTTGCTTCAATAAAATCCACACCATAATTGTTATGCTCTTCAATTCCTGTAGCAATGGCAAAAATATTAGGGTCAAAAATAATATCTTCTGGAGGGAAATTAACTTCTTCTGTCAAAATTTTATAAGCACGCTGACAAATTTCGACTTTTCGTGCCATGGTATCTGCCTGGCCGTCTTCATCAAACGCCATCACAATCACTGCTGCGCCATAACGACGAACCAGTTTCGCTTGCTTGATAAAGTTTTCTTCACCTTCTTTGATGGAGATAGAGTTTACAACGCCTTTACCTTGAATACATTTAAGCCCCGCTTCTAAAATATCCCATTTAGAAGAGTCCAGCATAATAGGTACTTTGGCGATATCTGGCTCAGAGGCAATTAAATGCAGAAAGCGCACCATGGCTTCTTTTGATTCCAACATGCCTTCATCCATGTTGATATCAATGATTTGTGCACCATTTTCGACCTGTTCTTTTGCAACACTTAAAGCTGTTTCAAAATCACCCTCAACAATTAAACGCTTAAAGCGTGCTGAGCCGGTGACATTAGTTCTTTCCCCAACATTCACAAATAACGAGTCAGCTGAAATATTTTGTGGCTCTAAACCTGATAAGCAGCACTGTTTCTCAAGCGTTGGAATCTTTCTAGGTGCATATTTTTGCACTTCTTCAACAATTGCTTTGATATATTCAGGCGATGTACCGCAACAGCCACCAATAATATTTAAATAGCCTTGTGCTGCCCAATCAGCAAGTTCTTTAGCCATTTGTTCTGGCGTTTCATCATACTCACCAAACTCATTCGGCAACCCTGCATTAGGATGAGCAGAGATATGCGTATCTGCAATATTTGATACTTCTTCTATATATTGACGTAATTCTGTTGCACCCAATGCACAGTTAAAACCTATAGAGATAGGCTCAACATGACTTAATGAATTCCAAAAGGCAGCCGCAGTTTGCCCTGATAATGTACGACCTGATGCATCGGTAATAGTCCCTGATATCATTACAGGTAATTTATAGCCTAATACATCAAAATACTGTTCTACCGCAAAAATGGCGGCTTTTGCGTTTAAGGTATCAAAAATAGTTTCGATTAAAATAATATCAACACCACCGTCGCACATGCCTCGCACTGCTTCTGTATATGCTTCAACCAATTCATCAAAGCTAATATTTCTAAAGCCAGGATCATTTACTTCTGGTGACATAGATGCTGTACGGTTAGTAGGCCCTAATGTACCAGCTACAAATCGTGGTTTGTCTGGTGTTAATGCGGTAAATTCAGCAGCCACTTCTTTGGCCAAACGCACTGACTCTAAATTAATTTCATAAGCCAATGATTCCATGTTGTAATCAGCCATGGCAATACTGGTTGCGTTAAAGGTGTTGGTCTCAACAATATCAACCCCCACTTCATAATATGCTCTATGAATCGCCTTGATAATATCGGGCTGAGTTAATGACAACAGATCATTATTACCTTTCAGATCACATTCCCAATCAGCAAACCGTTCGCCTCGGTAGTCTTTTTCTTCTAAATGGTAACTTTGTATCATCGTACCCATCGCACCATCAAGAAATAAAATGCGCTGTGATAATTGCTGCTTTAATAATTCAATATTATTCATAGGAGATTAAAATGGATGCTGTTTTGAACGATTAATAGTGCGTCGTATTGTCGCTTTAACTATTGCTTGATATGATTATATTATACAGGCGACTAAATCATCACCTTTACAATCGTTTAAGAGGTATTGAGACAAAAGGCTAACTGTAAAACTCTAACTTAAAAATAGGAGAACAAAATGCCAAAAGCTGACTTATTACAGGTCATCAAGAGCGTTATTGCTGCAGGTATTGGCGTTCAAAGTAACAAAAACAGGGAAAAGGACTTTGAAAATGGGTCATTATCCAATTACATCATTGTCGGACTCATTGCTACCGTATTATTTGTTCTTACCTTAGTATTTGTTGTATCTACTATAATAGGTTGAAAAGACTAATCTTCCAACCCAAAAAAGCCCGGTTAGACCCAGGCTTTTTTTTATTAGTACATTTGTAGATTTAAATTATTCTGGAGTTGTTTTAAAGCTATTTTTAATACTTATGAACATTTCTTTAAGTCCGTCAAACAAACCCATAAAATTAAAAGCCTGCTTTAGCATGAAAAGCTGCCTAATAATCGCTACTACAAAGAAAGGCACTATCCAAGGTAGAAGTTCAAAGATAATACCAACAACCGTTCCGCCTGTACCCGATTGTATTCCCGCTGTATCACTATTATCTCTTGCTTTCAAGCCACCCGCAGTGTCATATTCACTACTGATATCAGTATCAAATGTTTCAATAATCATCAGATTAAATTGAATCATAACGAACTGCATAACTAAATAAACAATAAAACTACCCGCTACCCAGTACAGTGCATTACCAGTCTTATTTTCAAGTGCCGTTCTATAAATCCATATCGCTATAAAAATAGCAATGATTCCACCAAAAGTCATTTCATTTACCCCTTGTTATATTATTATTTTTTATTATAAACCCAAAACCATAAGATCAATTGCTAGCTAAAACAGCCCACACAAAGTATAGCAACATTATAGATAGCAGTATGAATTAATCAAATAACCAAAACCGCCAGCAAATTGTTTTGCCTTGCATCTATGAATCCATAGATTCTTCAAAAAACAACTTCATTACCTATTTTATCAAAAACATTCTTATTGTCATAAGAATACTCCCTTAAATAAATAATCTCCCCGTTTTAAGACAGCTAGATCACTGCAAATTCAGCTTCATGACTGACCAACTATACTACCCACATTCATACTACTTAGCAATTTATCACGCCTCATTGTATTGTTTTATCACGCCACAATACAGTTAAACAATCCTCAAAACCTATGTAAGTTTGTGCAATTTCTGTTCATTTTCTTCAGCTAAGGTACATATTTATCTTGACTTTAGATCATCCTAAAGTAACATAGGAGGTTCAATTGCCAGAGACATGGCACTTTTATTTTTCAACACATTAAAAAGGAAAACACTCATGGGTGCAATCTTAGACGTAACAGAAATGTTAAAAGAACCAGCTGGTATGGTTGCCGCTGTTGTTGTTATTGCAGCAGGCTACTTCTTCGTAAAATGGGTTTTCAAAGAACCTGAAGACGAAGAGTAAGCTTTTAGCTTTCTTGCTAAATAAGCCGTATCAGGTTTACCTGATACGGCTTTTGTCATTTAAGGGCTGCTGTAAAGTTCACACATCTCGATTATTTCCCTTATAATCTTTAGGCTTATACACTAACAACACCCCGCCCAAATAATGTACCGTCTATTTCACTCAACCATATCCAATCTTTACCATACTAAAGCCCCAACAACTGGAGTAGGGCTCTTTCGCATACTCTTTGGACTGATCACCTTACAAGAAGTCTGCTTTCTACTGTATTTCAATCATTTGATATTTGACCCCATACCCTACATGGACGTTGAGTTCCCAATGATTTCGTTCTTCCTATGCTTATGGGCTATTATCGCTACCTTTGTCACTATTGGTTATCGCAGTCAGCAATCCATTATTACTAACTACATCTTCTGGATTATTTTTGTTAACTTCACCCCCATGCAGCGAGACTTTGACGGGGGCTTTGACTTATTTATGATTGGTGCAAATCTATTTATGATCTTTATGCCGATTGACAAAGCATTCTCAATTGACAATTTAAGAAACAAACTTAAAACTCCCTTTAAGCACTACGCTCTATATCCTAAACAAGAAATATCTATTCTTACCTACTATATCCCCGTTGTTATATGCCTTGGGTTCCTTTACTTTGATTCAGCCATTCACAAAATGTTTGCTGAACATTGGCGCAATGGACTAGGCGCATGGCTCCCCTCGTCAATGCCTTATTATATTTCTACTGTTGACATGAGCTGGCTGCTTAACAATGAAATATTACAGAAAACCATTGGCTACACAATCCTTGTATTCCAATTTACTTTTATCTTTTTATTCCACATCCGCCAACTAAGACCCCTTTATTTTCTGATTGGATTCGGCCTACACTTCGGCATTACTGTTACCTTCAACATCTATCCTTTCGGCATGGGAATGCTTATTTTTTATACCCTAGTTGCTCCCTTTTCTTGGTATAGAAGAATTGGCGCTTATCTCAGCGCAAAAACACCGGCTTTAACTGTATTTTATGATGAGCAATGCCCTCTTTGCTCACGAACTATTTTAACCCTAAACCATTTCGACATATTTAACTGCATCGATTTCAAAAGCATGCAATCTTATGCACATAAAACAGCCGCCCTCAATGGCATAAGTGAATCCAAGTTACTAACTGACCTTTACGCAATTGACAAACACAACCATCTATATCAAGGTGTTGACACATACGCTCACATCCTTATTAAAATGCGTTACCTTGCTTTAGCTGGCTACATTCTTAAAGCTCCTGGCATTTATCAACTTGCCTGCAAAATCTACAGAAATATTGCTGATTCACGCATGCGTATTTCATGTGATGTAAATTGCACAACAACTATTGATTCATCACACACACCCTCTTTATATGATGATATCTTTTCAGATCAACCAACAAAAACCGCAAAACGCAATATTCACCGAATTAGCAAAATACTTATTATTCTTGGCCTTTTTCAACTTAACAGCAGCATTCACTATGGAATAATTTACAGACTACACTTAAACACACATGCAACAGCCTTAAGCAGCCTTGCATCTAGTTTAAGCAACACTGCAATACTTTTTAGTAATTCGTTTATAGGTATTACCCCCCACGCACTTTATTTACACGACCACTTTGAAGGCTACAACCACCTAATAGCCATTACCTACAACGACGAACAAGGCAATGAACAATGGCTACCTTTTGTAACACCCGAAGGACGCCTAGAATCACCTAATTGGGGACGAGTCCATTCCATGTGGGCAAATATTGCTGTCACACCAAATATTGATAATCAACGACTATCTAAATTCATCATGAAAACAACTGCATTCTGGGGTATAAAATCTGGACTGGACTTGGAAACAACACATTTCAATATCAAACTAAAAAAAATATCAGCACCATCTTATTGGGTTCACAATCTACTTAAATCCAATCTTTCAGGGCACTGGAGCAACATTGGAAGTGCTTCATGGCACAACCAATCAATAAATATTAATATGCCAATTGACATAAATTTACTTTAGTCAATTTTACTATTGCATACAATTATCCCTCATGGTATAAATTACCCGTGCTTACAAAAGTACATATAATTATAAAAACACCCTTTGGAGGATAAAATAATGAAAAAAGTATTATCAGTATTAGCTATGACTTTAATGATCGTTGGTCTAACAGGTTGCATGGACAACCCAGATGGTTCAAAACAAAAAGTATCTAGCGCAACTTCTTCTATCCAGTTGTAAGTTTAGTTATATATTAGAGACCCATTATTGGGTCTCTTTTCTTATTACTAACACTTAAAACGCAAGCCGCACATTCTTAAAAAGAAACAATTTTGCAATATTTAATCACATAAATATGCGAAAATTATTTGAAACCCAGATTTCATATCTCCTAATTTCTAGCACTTTTGCTACAAATATCTCCAGCAGCATTATTACCAAGTATTTCTTTTGAATACCCTCACTTTTCAATACCCGATATTTGCAATCGATTATCTTCTATACCTTTCCCAAGCGCACAATTAAATAAACAACACCATCAATTAAGTTAAATAGCACGAACACCAAGCTAATTTTATTTTTTGATAAACCATTTTTTCCCACACTTGCTTAATTACTGAATATAGCCACACCAAACTGAACATTTAATTCTAAACATTCTTCAATTACTTATTGTATTTTTATTCTGCTAATCCAACTTTGTTCAGACGCTAAATATTGAGGCTTATACTGACTACATACGCTAATCAAATCCTCATCCAACTGAGCTACAAACAACGGTCATAGCAGCTGGTAATCCACTATATCAAGCCATTAACATCACTGAATATTTCAGCATATAAATTCTTCTTAGCGCCTAAATTAGCCAATTGATTAAATTCTTATTTTCTCATGTAGACTTTATATCTAGCCCAACATCCTCTAATATCATTACTAAAAACCAATTACCTTTATCACTCAATATTTACGTTATTTTGTACAAAACCAGGATAGCATCCAAATCCACTCTCCACCTTAATTCACCACCTCGTATTGAATCTCATACACCTTCTGTTGCTTATAAATCACCCTATTGACCCCAGAACAATGAAAAGAATTCTTTATTCCATCATATAGCATCTTATGGATAATTCGTTACGGTTATCATTGCTTGTATATATCGATTTAATAATTTAAAACCGAAACTGCAAAGGTATTAGTAAATTTTATATCCCTGTGATTTAAATGACTAAAGGCTTTGTTTGTTCATTTTGTAATACCCCTTTATTACAAACTACGACAAAGACAAATCAATCATTGTTAAAGCCATTAAATTAATCTGCAATATATTCTTCTAATCATATTCCATGAATCACCCATGAAATATTTAGACCAAATATACGATGGAAAAATGTTATTTCCTCTCCCTCCTTTTAAGCGATATAACATGCTATCTATGCATGAACCACATTTACACAATCCGATTAACTCACCTATTGCAATAATCTTCTACCCTGACCTTTGTTCCTTGGGAATATTCAAAAAGCTCACCTGAGACACAATCTTTTATACCCCTTTTAATCATATCTTTCTGCGTTTAATATTATTAAATGCGCAGTATAACTTGAGAAAACAACAACAAAATAAGTCCAATCTTACTACGAAACTTCTACTAAATAATTATTGAGATAGGCAGTAACTCATTAATAAATGATGCCAAACCAACTCGTCCAAAGTTATCTCACCTATTCCTAGTGAGTCAACACATCCAACCGGACATTTTAATAATATTTTGCTATCAATAACTCTTTGTATACTTTCCTTCAGGCATTAAAAAACCCCCACCACCCGAAGGTGATGAGGGTTTTATCCCAAATCTAAAAACTAAGTTTTTAGACTTTATTCATTAGATGAAAGATGGGATTAATGGAGCGTCAACCTTAACCATTTGACGGTTACCATCTTCGTCGAAGAAGAATAGTAGACCAGCGAAACGGCTGTCTGGATCGTAGATCAAGTCAGCTAAACGGTAAACTTCCCATGCAGCGTCAGAAGCTGTAACTTCAACAGTTCTTGTCTCACCAGGAGCAAGTGGGCTGTTGTCAGAAACAGTTAAACCTTCTTCAGCTAAAAGATCATCTGGGTAACCAGTTTCATCTTCAAGAACGTCAGCGTCTAGGAAACGAACAGATGCAGTCATGAACTCACCTAAACGAACAGCAGAATCACCGTTGTTAGTTAAAGTCAATGTCATTTGCATAGCACGACCTGGAACACGGTAAGAAGCATCTTCAACTTTAACAGTTACAGTTGCTTCAGGCATTTCAAGAGGAACCATTCCACGCATTAAACCAGCTTGAAGTGGAGTAGTGATAGGGTACTTTTCGTTAGTTGTACCCATGCTGACTGCAACAATCACCATAGTACCAACTGCGAAAGCAATACCAACTTTCTTATCACCAGCAGAGATTAAAGAATCTGCTTTACCACCGCTTACTGCGATATGACGAGGAATGAAC
>DAOWHF010000090.1:0-6833 GCA_030641565.1 Methylomarinum sp. | reverse complement strand
CCTGATATCGGCATTTTCATAGATCAAAATGCACCTTTACCATTAGAGCAATTATTTGGCGACTCAAGTATACTAATAAAACAAAATACAAAAATAATTACAACGCAACTACTTCAGGGAAATGAACTATCTATTAAGTTAGGATTCTGGCCAACCTGGCCAAAATCAGAAACCCGTCGTATTGATTTCTCCCTTACTGATTTTGATAAGGCCTATCAGTCTTTTCTAGCTTGCGAAAAACTTTGACCTGATTTCTATTCTATTTATCTACAGGCACCATCATGAATTTACGTGTTAAATTTAACCTTGTTCTTGGTTTATCCAGTGCTGCTGGCATTGCATTTGCCGCATTATTTTCTTACCAGCTATTACAGAAAAATGCGCGTGATGAAGTATTAGACAGTGCCCGTATAATGATGGAAAGCGCAATAGCCGTCAGGAGTTACACCGTAGCTGAGATTAAACCGTTACTCGCACTACAGCAAAAACGTCAATTTATAAAACAAACAGTGCCTGCTTATGCTGCTAATCAATATATTGCCAAACTGCAGAAAAAACACCCCGACTATAGTTATAAAGAAGCAACTCTAAACCCTACCAACCCCATAAACAGAGCCATTACCTGGGAAGCAGATATTATTAATTGGTTCCGTGGACATGATGATGAAAAAGAATTAATTGGTGAACGAGATACCCCCACAGGCCCGGTTTTATACCTAAGCCGTCCAATTAAAATCAGCAATCCCAAATGTCTTGCTTGTCATAATACGCCTGCAACTGCACCAGAAACATTGATAGAAACCTATGGAACAGCTAATGGCTTTGGCTGGAAGCTTAATGAAGTGGTAGGCGCACAAATTGTTTCTGTCCCTATGTCTTTACCATTGAAACGCGCTGAAACGACTTTTTATACCTTTTTAACATTGATTGTTAGCGTTTTCGTATTAGTCGTCATCTTATTAAATATTCTGCTACATTATATCGTTATCAAACCTATCATATTGATTTCCAAACAGGCCGATAAAGTAAGCATGGGCGAACTGACTATCCCCGAGCTAAATTTAAAAGGAAATGACGAGGTCTGCTCTGCAAGCGAATCATTCAACCGCATGCATCGCAGTCTGGTAAACGCATTTACTATGTTAGAAGATGATGAAAACGATTAAACCAACAATATTCATTTATAATCAAAAATCGTAGTTATGTTAACTGATCAACCTAAAAAAATAGATAAATATAGTATTCATTCCGTATTAGGTCATGGTGCTATGGGGGTTGTATATAAAGGCTACGATAAAGAAATTGATCGTCATGTTGCAATCAAAGTTCTACACCCTCATCTATTAAGCGGCGAAATGGGGGATGAACTTGAGCAACGCTTTAAAAACGAAGTTAAAGCAGCGGCGAAATGTTTACACCCAAACATTGTGACCATCTTTGATTGCGGTGTTAGTAATGGTTCGCCCTATATGGTCATGGAATATGTACAAGGTATCGACTTAAGGGAAATACTTAAATCTCAGCAAAAATTCAGCCTGGCACAAACCATAGGAATGACTTGCAACGTACTTGATGCATTATATGCTGCACATGAAATGGGTATAGTTCATCGAGATATAAAACCTGCTAATATCTTGTTGCTGGATACTGGTGTGGTTAAAGTAACAGATTTTGGTGTAGCCAGAATTGACAGTTCTGATTTAACCCAAATTGGTGATGTGATAGGTACACCTAGTTACATGTCACCGGAAGCAAAAGCAGGTGCACTGGTAGATAATCGTTCAGACCTATACTCTGCTGCACTGGTATTATTTGAACTACTCACATTTAAACGCCTTAAATCACCCCAGATAAACACAGAGACGCTTGCCGAGGCATTGGAACAGCTGGAATTATCAAATCCCCAAAAACACCAGCTGATAAACTTCTTTAATAAAGCATTAGAGACTAATCCGGGGCATCGCTATCAAACGGCTTTACAACAATCTAAAGCGTTAGCTGAAATACTTGAAGTATCTATAGACTCATACCAACAGGCAGACGCACTGGCCGAAACTGTTATTCAACTAAGAAGTTCAATTAAACCTGCTTTAGAGTCAGATAATTCCAACCCACTCACCTCATCAAACCTTTCTCAACATACCTCTTCAGATTTAAGTATTGTAGAAAAAAGCCTGACCAAATATTTAGGTCCTATTGCCACAGTACTGGTAAAAAAACAGGCTAAAAAAAATACCACTATGGATCAGTTACTCAGTTCACTTTCCAATCATATTCCCTCTACAAAAGAACGTGAAGACTTTATGCTGAGTCTGGAGTCATCAGGCATTTTAAAAACCGGCAACAGCAGAGCAGAAAGCCAAGTTCAAAGTAGCTTATATTCTCAAAGTTCTTCTAATACCAATCAAAAATTATTTCTTTCTGAACGGGATATCGAAAAATTAACCACCGAATTAATTATCTATCTCGGGCCTGTTGCCAAACACATGATTAAATCGGCACAAAAAAAAGCAAGCACTCGTGAACAACTCACCACCATACTTGCCGATAAAATACCCGACCTGAAACAACGCCAGTGTTTTTTAGATAATCAATAGCCATGCTTCAATGTGACACAGAACAATAAATAACACCTCCCAAAATAGCTCTTTCCAAAAGGAGATGGTTGGGTGAGGGAATAACAAGACAACCTAAGTCATAGTTTATTAACGATGGAATTTAGGTCTGTATCATATTTCAATATTTATCAAGATCATCACTATGAATTCACAAGCACCTCAACACAATCAGGATGATGAAGCCACCCGCATAGCACCTAAAAAAACTGAACCCACAAGTCAACATCAACAAAATTACGGCTTATTTACCAATAATCTACGAATTGAAGGGATTATTGGCGAAGGCGGCGTTGGGCGGGTATATCTGGCTTACGATAAAAGCATAGGCCGGCGAGTCGCTGTTAAAGAAACTTTAGACCCTTCTGCTGATAATAACAGCGAACTCACAAACTCCTTTATACATGAAGCTAAAATCACTGGTAAATTAGAACACCCAGGCATTATACCGATATATAAAATAGGCAATCGTCGTCACTACGGCCCCTATTATGTGATGAAATATATCAAAGGCATCACTATGGAAGAACAATTTCGTTCTTATGATGAAAACGGCAGTGAAAATAACTTTAAACTACGGATTAAGTTGCTTGATAGCCTGATTGATGTGTGTGAAGCACTGGCCTATGCTCATTCTAAAGGCGTAATCCATAGAGACATCAAACCAAACAATATAATAAGCGGGAAATTTGGCGAAACTATTATTATTGATTGGGGCCTAGCACAAGTAATTAATGATGACGACAATACCAAGTTTTACAATAATGCCAGAAAGCACCAGCAGCGTACATTTAGTGACCTCACATCCACCACAACTGTCGGCACACCCCGTTATATGGCACCTGAACAAGTGTCAGGACATGCAAGTAAAGCCAGTGACGTATATAGCCTGGGCGTTATTTTATTCAGGATTATCACCGGCAGACTGCCCCACACCGGTTCTGCTGTTGAAGTTGAAAAAAAATTAACCAGCAATAAACCCTCTCCATCACCAGTTAAATATAACCCATCAGCTCCTGCTGAACTAGTTGCTATTTGCGAAAAAGCCATTGCAAAATCAGAACAACATCGATTTACCGATGCCAGTGAACTGCTCAAGCAATTAAATGACTATCGTAGCGGTCGCATGGTTAATATTTACAGTTATTCAAAAAAAGAACTGATACAACGTTTTTTTGCTCGCAATAAATTACTGGTCTCCATGTTAAGTCTATTACTTGTAGCCATTTTAGCCGGTGCGGGGCTTGCCCTTCATTATGCCTATCAAATGAATCTTGCAAAAAACAAGGCAGAACAAGCTTTAGTAACAATTACCACATTTGGCGAAATGGCACAAAAACAGGCTCATATCATTGCTAAAACAATAAGATCTAACACTACAGCTTTATATACCGACCTGGGTATTGCTGCTAATAAACTCAGTCAATTAAATCAAGCAAATAGTATTGAAGAAAATACCATACTGTCTGACTTACAAAGTCAATACCCCAAATTTGAATCATTTTCAATTAGACAGGCTAATTCGCTTGCAGCTGAATTATCTTTAGGATGGAAAACCACCACACAAAAATACGATGCACCTATTGCAAAAGTTATAGATGGTCGATTACAAATCATTTTTCGCACGCCCATACATAAAGATGGTCTCGTTGAACGTTATCTTGAGGCCAGTATGTATCCAGAAAAGGTTATCCCCGCGCTTTTCCCTATTGCACCAGTCTCAGACTCTAAACCACAACATATATGGATAATACGTAACGATGGTCTCATCATATATGATATGCATGCTAAATATTTGGGGAGCAACTTATTTACCGATTCAAGATACAAACAATCGCCTTCTTTATTAGCTTTTGGGCACCTTACCTTTGGTGACGATGATGGTATTGGTAATTACACCTTTATCGATAATAATCAGAAAATTGAAAAAATTGCTTCCTGGGATAGCGTCCAGTTTAATAAAACAGAACGCTGGATTATTATTGTTAATTACCCTTATTTAATTAACGATATGTCACATCAACCTCAGAGCTTTTAGAAATTATTTTTAATCGCTACTTTTCCAGAACGAACGTCCATGTTATGGAACTACCGGCCTCTTACCCGAGAGTACCATTTCACCATATTCCATTCTATTTTCTGAGTCGTGTTTTAATCCAAAATACGATAGCTTGTGGTTGCATACTCAAGTCCATTTTGAAAAGCAACATTTTTAACTTCTTCCAAACTATCAAAACCCAATAAAATATCTTCTGCAATGGGTTGTTCACTCATCACAGCAATCACCTGATCTATTCCAGCCGGACCTTCAATATTAATATTAAATTCTGCAGCTAATGGTGGAACCTGATATTTCACTCCGGCTATACAATAGTTATTCAACTGAAATTGATTTGGAAAAAGCATTGACAGCTTTTTTTCTGAGTTAATCACAGCAATTAACACATACCTTGGTTTTTTAACCATAAATTCAAAAACCAGATTATTACCAATTTGAAATATCTGTTGATTTAGAGCAAGTAAAATATTATTACTCTCTTCCATAACCGGTAATTGCCGCTCTGTAGATACCAGCTCTTCAGCATTATCTAGCTTGGCTATTTTAAATTCCGGAATAAAAGAATTATCTTCTTTGTTAACGGATTCTTCAGATAAACCAGCTGTTGCTAATTTTTTATCCATGTTGGCAATAACTAATTTTGAGGAAGCCCTAAATTGAGAATACAAAAAATAACCAAGTGGTAACAAAACCAGAAAAGCAAGCAAACCTACTCTACTTGATTTTTTACTTTGTGGTTTAGCCATACCTTGTAGAAATAATTCAACGCTCTGAATTCTGTCATTTCTATCAAAGGCTAACCCCTGAGCTAGCGTCTTCCATTGCCTGGCATTAAGTTTTTTTATTTTAGCTGGCTTTAATTTCTTTTTCTTTGCAATATCTGCCCTTTCCTTGTTAAAAGGATGATGCCCGGCCAACAATTCATATGTCATACAGGCAAGTGCATAAATATCATCTCTAGGGTCAGGAGATTCACCTTGAAACATTTCCAGGCTAGCATAACTTGGAGTCAGTCCCCCAAGAACACCGGGATCAAATCCTTTAGCCTGAAAAATATTGGTGACTCTAGATATACCAAAGTCAAACACTTTGACATCTTTATTGACATCCACAAAAATATTACTTGGCTTCAAGTCCAGATGAATAATATGCTGACTATGCGCGTAAACTAGGGCACTACCAATCTGGTTGACTAAATGAATAACTTCATTATTTTTCATTCCATCAGGTTCCGCCTTAAGCATTTGATTAAGGGGAATACCTTCTATATATTCCATGGTCATAAAGACCGTATTTCCATCCCTGTCAAAATCATAGACTGTGACTATATTTGGATGTGCTAAAGACTGGGTTTTTCTCGCCTCGGCATGTAATGCTTTAAGTAAATCGCTATCATCCTTGTATTCATCATTAATGATTTTTATCGCTATAAACTTTGTATTGCCTGCTTCTACATCTCTTTTATCAAGTGCCTTATATACTGTACCCATACCTCCATGTCCCAGCACTTCCAACAAATCAAAACGATTTCTTAAAACTGCACCCGACGAAATTTGTGTTTGATCTTCATCAATATGGTTATCCTGGTCAGGCTCAGCAATCCTCGACTTTAATAATTTATTAGCTTCATTTTCATCATTCTGTTTTAACGAATCAGAAACTACATTGTGCATCTCATGATTAGAATTGGATAAAGGCACTTGCTCATCGATTTTTTCCGCACTGATAACAGTTTTATCATCTTCATTTTTCTGTTGTTGGTAAAGATCGTTTTCGTTTATATGATCATTCATAGCAATTTCGATATTGTACTGGTCAACCTAAACCGAACATTTTAATTTTATTGAACACTTTTTGTTCACCAAGTTACATTCCCTACCTTTATCAAAAAAATAAATTTAGCTTAAATATTTTTCCCTCTATTCTCAAAATACGATAGCTTGTGGTTGCATACTCAAGTCCATTTTGAAAAGCAATATTTTTAACATCCCTAAAAAAAATATCATGGTTTAACCGCAAATTTAAAATGAATAATTTAATTATTTGCTAAACTATTCACTCTCAAAATACCAAACGCTTATACAAAATCATTAACTGTTATAAAAATGTAACACATTAATTTTCAAATTTAGAAGAAGCTTATTCCAACTGAATCGTTT
>DAOWHF010000159.1:0-5171 GCA_030641565.1 Methylomarinum sp. | reverse complement strand
TTAACAATAGGTAGTGGTTTTCAATTAATGGCTGAAGCCTTTGCAAATTTATTAAACCCGGAAATTGGCTCAGCTTTTATTGCGTTGCTAGTCGTTGGCTTATTTTTAGTGACGATTAGAACGCAGATTGAAAGCAGTATAGGCATTTGTATTGGTTGTCATGCTGCATGGGTGTGGCAGATCAAACTAGGCAAGGATTTTTTTAATACTAACCCAAATTCTGAGTATTATTATTTAGTGAGCAATTACTACGACGGTGTGGTTGGGCCACTGGTTTCAGTGTGGTTGTCGTTAGCTATAGTAGGTTATTTTATTTGGAAAAAAGTCTATATAAAGTAAACCATTTTTCCTTTGCGCGATCAAACTGTATTAGATAAATTCTAAGTTAAATCGCGCCGAGGGCTTCAATATGACAAGGATTTAATCTCTGAAATTCTCAAACTGTAAAGGCAGCTCAATAGAGTCGTCGGCTCTAAGCATTGCAATAACTTGCTGTAGATCATCTCTTTTTTTACCAGTCACTCGCAGTTTTTCTCCTTGAATCGCAGTTTGAACCTTAAGCTTTTTGTCTTTAATTAATTTGACAATTTTTTTAGCGATAGGGGGTTCAATTCCTTGGTTAAGTGAAATAGGTTGTTGTGCTGTTTTGCCGGTATCTTGAATATTTCCTGATTCCATGCAGGCAATGTCAATGCCTCGCTTGGTCATTTTGGAAAAAAGAATAGGTAGCATTTGTTGTAATTGAAAAGTAGATGCAGCATGCATGATGATGCTTTCGTCTTGTAATTCAAAATTAGCATTAGAGCCTTTAAAGTCAAAACGGGTAGTGACTTCTTTGTTGGCTTGGTCAACAGCATTGTGGACTTCGTGAGCGTCAAATTCAGAAACAATATCAAATGATGGCATATGTGTATTAAAATGGAAAGATAATGAATTGTAACTATAATTCCGTCATACATATTATTCAATGTCTTTTTAGCTAAAAATTATGAGAATACAGTTTAATAAAGCGTTATTAGTTTTCCTTTGCTGTTTAGTGACTTTTTTTAACCTGGGCTGTTCGTCTAGCAGAGATGTAAAAGGTCGGGATTTTGAATTAAGTTCGGTGGTTAAGAATGATATTGATTTAGTGTCAGAAATGCATCAGCTGGTTGTGTTTGATGCATTGAAAGGTTTGGCGGTAAAGCTTTATAAACGTAATCCAAAAGAATGGAAAAAAGAGGGCTATGAAACCTTGGAGGCAGCAGTTGATGCAATAACAGCGTATCCATTTCCAGAGGTAGAGGGTAAAACAAGTGTTGACTGTATTCGTTTAGCATTTGATGAAAACTATCAGGGCGACAGGGTTAAAGCATTTATTGTGGGTACTGAAACTATGATATTAGCTTCGTATGATGGAAACCGATCTTTCTATTTGTATAATATGCTGGAAGCTCAGACGCTTTATGACAGCGCCAGAAATATAGAATTAGCCTCATGGTTGGTACGGACAAAATATAAAGCAAATGGTGAGTTATTTTTGCTTAGCTCTAATGGTTCAGAGGATGTTAATTTAAGTTTTGAACGATTATTTGGCAAGATGATTAATGCGCAAGATATGATAGCCCAGATTATGGCTGATAGAAATCATAGGCAAATCAAAAACGTTATTCAGTCTCTTGCTACCGCTTTTATACCGATTTAATGAAATCAGCGATTGCTTTAATTCGTAAGTTACGAATAGCATCACCAATTTTCGAGCCTTTCAAATCACTGTTTAATATGCTTGAGGTATCAATTTTTTTGGCCGCTTCAGCTGCTTTAATTAGATAGATTGATTGGGGGTAAGGGGTGTTTTCCAGTCCAGTTCGGCCTTTAGCATCCGCTTCACAAGCCAGTACAAAATCTTCTATTGTTGAATTGGATGTTTTAAAAGCTCCTAAGGTGTTTAGCATGTCGGTTAAGGTGCTGGCTTTTAATTCAAATACTCTATGGCAATGGGTGTGGTAATTCATCACCTGAGTTGAAAGTGTTTTAAAGGCTTTGGGGATGCGTAAGCGGCTGCAAAACTTTTCTAGAATAGGCAGGCCCTTTTGTTCGTGGCCATGATGACTGGGCCATTTACTTGGTTCTGTTTCTGCTTTGCCTAAATCATGCAGTAACGCCGCTAAACGCACCTCGGGTTTATTTGAGAGTTTGCTTGCTTGTTCCAGGCTAAGTAAGCTATGAATACCTGTATCAACTTCTGGGTGAAACTTTTCTGGTTGAGGGATGCCAAAAAGCTTATCAATTTCAGGAAAAATAGACTGTAAGGCGTTGCACTCTTTTAAGGTGTGGAAGAATGCGGTGGGTGTTTTCTCAGATAATGTTTTGTGTAATTCAGCCCATACCCGTTCGGCAACTAAATGCTCTGTTTCACCATTACTGACCATCTGTTTCATTAAGTCCAGTGTTTCATCTGCAATGGTAAAGCCTAAATGAGCGTAACGTGCTGAAAAACGAGCAATGCGTAATACTCTGACTGGATCTTCACTAAAGGCAGGGGAAATGTGTCGAAAAATACGCCGTTCAATATCTTTTTTGCCATTGTAGGGATCAATTAGACTGCCCTGTTCATCCATGGCAATGGCATTGATGGTTAAATCCCGGCGTATCAGGTCTTGTTCTAAAGTGACTTCGGGGGAGGCATGAACAGTAAAGCCTTTGTAACCGGGTGCTGTTTTTCGTTCAGTACGTGCTAGAGCATATTCGTCTTGTGTTTTAGGGTGTAAGAAAACTGGAAAATCCTTTCCTACAGGCCTAAAGCCTTGTTTGACCATGGATTCAGGGGTTTCACCAATGACTACCCAGTCTTTTTCTTTAACTGGGTAATTAAGCAAATAATCTCTAACTGCACCACCCACCAGAAATGTTTTCATTGAATCTATTACTCGCCACATATTATGAATAGAGGATTTTAACAGGCGGTGCAAAAGGTGTTGGAAAAATATAGTACAGTTCCCAATCTGCCAAGTTTAAACAGGGATCAAATTTAGAATGACTTTATCGAGAATAGAAAGATGTTAACGCTTATTATATTGACCATGCTTTTAGGTGTTATTGCAGGATTATTAGCAGGTCTATTTGGTTTGGGAGGTGGAGTGGTTATTGTTCCGGCATTGGTTTGGGTGTTTTCAGCTTATGCCTTTCCAAGTGAGCAAATTATGATTATGGCGATAGCGACTTCACTGGCAGCAATAATTCCCACTTCAATTTCATCAATGATTAGTCATCATAAGCTGGGGGCAATTCAGTGGGATAGGGTTTTAAGATTGGTGCCTGGAATTGTTTTGGGTGCAGGGTTAGGTGCTGTTATTGCCGATTTAGTTGATGCAGAAGTTTTAAAGAGGTTTTTTATCTGTTATTTATTTTATACGGGGATTCACATGGCTTTACCATCTAGGCTGGTTAAGCATGAGGTAAAAACAAATAAAGGCATGGATTATCTTGTGGGTAATGGTATTGGTTTTTTATCATCCCTTTTAGGAATTGGCGGTGGAACCTTAACTGTTCCTTATTTGTTGGGTAGGCAAGTTGCGATGAAAAATGCCGTGGCTATTTCTGGTGCTTGCGGGTTGCCTATTGCCCTGTCGGGAACGGTGATGTATGCATTACTAGGGCGAGGAGATATGCTGTTACCAGAGTGGAGTATGGGGTATGTTTATTTACCCGCTTTGTGTGGCATTGTCAGCTGTAGTATTTTTGTTGCACCTTTAGGTGCAAAATTGGCGCATATATTACCCGCCAAAAAGCTGAAGAGGTATTTTTCAGTAGTGATTTTTCTAATCGTTTTTAAAATGCTTGTAAGTTAAGATCAAGTTACTAAGCTTAATGATATTGAGTAAAAGGCTCTTTGTACTTAGAGCCTTTTACCTGTCTTTTTATCTGGGTCTAATACTAATTTCTACGCGACGGTTTTGTGCGCGTCCCATTGCTGAATCATTAGATGCAACAGGGTAGCGTTCGCCAAAGCCTCGAGCTTGAATGCGGCCGTGATGAACACCTGTTCGCACAATATAGCTAGCAACACTATTTGCGCGTTGTTCAGATAATGTTTGGTTGGTTGAGTCGCTACCGGTTGAATCAGTAAAACCTGAAATATCAATGCTGGTATTGTCAAATTCTTTTAAGACAATGCCGACAGAATCTAATATTGAGTAAAAATTAGCGTTGATATTAGATGAGTTTGTGGCAAACGTAATATTGCCAGGCATGATTAGCTTAAGGTTATCGCCTTGTCTTTGAACTCTAACCCCTGTGCCTTCCAAGCGCGCACGCAATTGTGCTTCTTGGCGATCCATATAATAACCTGCTCCTGCACCAGCAGCAGCCCCTGCTCCTGCACCAATTAAAGCACCTTCTCCGCCACCAGCAAGTGCGCCAATGCCAGCGCCAACAGCAGCGCCAGCAAGTCCGCCCCATGCAGTGTTGGCTACTTTTTCTTCACCAGTATATGGGTCAATGGCGCAGCCGGTTGTTAATGTAGCTGCTAAAATTAAACCTGCTATTTTTTTCATGTTAAGTTTCCTTGATGTGTAAGTAGTTACAATAATAGTACAGAGTTTTACTTAATGGGTGCTGAATATTGAATTAATAGGGTTAATAAGGTTTGGGTTAATAATAGATTAATTTTCGACATATAATCTTCTGTAAATTTGCCTTTTTCAAAACTTGGCGATCCTTATTTTGAGAGAAGTAAAAATGCTGGCAGTATTAGTTTATTATTCAGGTGTTAGCGGATGAATATCGTGCTCTCCATGAGTATCGCCAGTAATGGTAGTATTAACATTTTCTTCTAGGCCCGGGCAAGAAGGGTGTCCAATACCAGACGCACTAACACCATCTTTGATGTCATATATAATATTGTCGGCATATTGCAAGGGTTTGCCTTCATTGTCAGTACCATGGTTATAGAGTTCGAGATTGTCGCGCACTCGCAATGCTATATTGTGGTCTGCGCAGGACGTATCACCACTTACTCCGACACCGTCAATAACTTCACCATTAGCGTTTAGTCGGCAATATTTGCCGATTGCTATTAAAAAATTCTGTTAGTTGTGAAATAAAGGATATAATGCTCGGTTAATTTAAGAATTTTGGTTAGGTGGGGTCATGCAAATTATTCAGGAAGCACTCACGTTTGATGATGTTTT
>DAOWHF010000312.1:0-3751 GCA_030641565.1 Methylomarinum sp. | reverse complement strand
GAAAAAAGTCCCGCAAGCGGGCTTTGCTGCAACGCTAATAGGCAGAATGAGTGGTGATAGAGCAAGAGACTTGGATGAAGCGACGCGCTTACAAATTATAGAAAAATTAAAATCAAGTAAATCGCCTGTATCTTGGGTAGAAATGGTTGAGGCTTATAAAGAGTTAGATGAAACTGAAGAGAAACAGATATTTGGCGAGGCATTACCACCAGGGTTGAAGTTAATCTCGTAATTGTAGGGCGGACTTTAGTCCGCCTTTTATGCTAATACCATAGCGGACTGAAGACAGCTCTATTTTGTTATGTTTTTTAATTAATCATTAGTTGTTGAAACAATCAACATGCGGATAAATGTCATCAGCTTATCGCCAAAAATATCATTATGCCCATCCATGATTTCTTGACTCACTTGAATGTTTAAATAAGGATTATGCGCTGCTGTTTTATCTAGATGAGTCAGAATCATTTGTCCATATTGCTGACTTTTTTCTTGTTGCTGTTGATTCCAGATCATTGGTAACAGATCAGTCTTAGAGCTCTGATCAGCTTTGCTTGCATCTGCAAGAGCCAAGGTATGTGTAAGCAAGGGTTTAAAATGGCCTACTGTATTACGATCAGCTTCACCCTCATCCAATATCAATTTACGTTTGCCCTTACATTCTTCTCGCTCGACTGTATTATGTGTTTCCAGTAACGTAGAAAAAATTCTTCCCGCCCAAAAAGCATATTTAGTCGCATAATCAGTTTCTGATGTCAGAATAGCCAAACGAGGACGCTTGGAATCTAAATAACTGCAACGTGATTGTGCCAGGTCATATAGAGGAGAAAATTGTGTTGCCTCAAAAGCGGGATTGAGTAACACAACAAGGTCACCAAAACCTTGTACTGAGCCTACATAGTTTTTTCCCGGTTTACTGTTTATAAATCGGCTGGCCAGTATTTGCGAGGTGGCATTGTAAACTACGGCACCTCCAAAACTATGTCCCATGACAACCAGGCGACTTTTAAACTTTGGTGGTTGAGTGTTTTTTACATTAGTGATTTCTTCAAGTTTTAACAGTAATTCAGAAATCCCAAGGTAACCTACATCTTCTGCTGTGCTTTTTCTGTCCCAAAAGGTGGTATATCTGAGTGCTGGAAAATCGATAGACTCTCCTCGCCAGCCCACATAGATCCCAATCACTTTGCGTGGTTTATGGTCTGTAGCTTGGCTATATTGATGTTCAATAAGGCTTAATTTTCTTAGATTTTCCTTAAAGCCAGCAATATTACTGTCACCTGGTGCGGCATTGTGATGCCAGCCATGGACAAATACATTGATCAATACATTATCAAAAGCGACGACGTTATATATTTGATCCAGCAATGCCTGCATTTGTTTACGATCTCGGATTTGCCCTTGATCGTCAATTTCGACAAAATTTAGCTGATATTCTGAGACCTTTCCTTGGTGGTGAGTCTGAATGGAATGTACCTCACATGACTCATCTGTTGTGAATATGCAGCTATCGTAATTACTGCGATAAATATGGTCAGGCGCACAACCTGTAAGAAACATGAATACAGGTAAAAATAAGTAGAAATAAAAATGTTTATAGAATTTCATGGTTATTCTCCTATTAAAATAACTCTAAACAGGACATAGGGCAGATAATTTATTGTATAAGTTGGATAATTAGATTTGCTAGCTGGTGTTTGACTGTTATCCGGTGTAAAAGTGAATGTTTATTTATGGGGTATTCACTTTATGTTGCAAACATACAAAGTCAGTTATCTTTTTCTGAAAAAAATAACACTTCTAGTAAAAAGACTATCAGGCCACTAATTTAAATACCTTTTCTGCAATAGCAATTGCCTGGGCCGCCTTATGGATTACTTTTGCAACATTTTCTAATTTCTTCTTTTCCTTTTTCAGGTCTTGAGTAATGCCTTCCAAAGAGGCTTTGGCATCGGCAAGATCATCTCTAGGTTCAGATGCCCTGATGTCATCAATTTTGCGCCACAATTTAGTCAGAGCCATAATTTGATTGTTGATAGCTGCACGATCAATGGCATCGGTCATTTGTTCACGGATTGAACTAAGATCCAAAATTAATGTAGACAATAGATCAAGGATTTCTTCTGTAGTCAGCATGATTCTTTACTCCGGTTAATTAATATCCTGGACAGAGGAGGCAAGCTTGCGGGCATCACTTATAAAGTTAACCAGTACTTTGGCATCATCTTTTAAATCAGTACCCCCAATAGCTTTATGAGCAGCCAGACAACTGCTTGCGGTTTTCTCTAGCTGCTGTAAAAAATTACGGGTGGGAAGTTCAGCTAATCTTTCTTCTAATTCATCTTCCACTAACTGACCGGCAGCAATAGAAATCAAAGATTTTTGCGATGCGGATAGAGTTCCTGAGTGATAGTCTTTTTTAAAGGCGTTAAACCATGTTTCCCTGTTAACATCTGCGATCAAACGGGTATGAGAAAAACGACTCTGCTGCCGTTTAATGTCCTTAATCATAGTGTTGATAATAGTCGTAACATGAGGGTGTGCCAGCTTCACCTTCTCTTGAATAATCGCTTTGGTTTTAACATCAGTGTATAAACCGGCAAGTTGCTTAATAGCCGTTGCCAACACGGATTCATTCAAGTCAATGCTACTATCCAGCTCATTGCTGAGACTGCTGAGATTGCTGCTGAGTTTATTGGCTGATTTTTCAACCGCTGCATTATTATCGAAATTAGCGATATTTTTTAGGCTGTTTGCGTAAGCAGCAAGTGCCATAACAGCTGCTTTATTTCTACGGGATTCAGCTATCAGCTTTTCACCTTTAGTTACTTTAAGCCAAGGTGATTCATCCGAAGTAATGGGTTCAGCAAGATCAATAGTTAAACCGGCTAATTTTCTGTCCGTTTCCAGTTCAGCAGTGTAAAACTTGGCAGAGGCCTGAGATAACTGAGTTGCTCCATTAGCAAACTTTCCAACGGCATCAAGATTAACGCAGCCATTTAAAAAGCTAATAATCAGGAAGAATAAAATAAAATTTAATTTAGACATTATCTTCTCTCTTAGATTTAACTCGTAAGCGGAGGGGTAGGGCAGGAGGGCTAAAATACCGTTACGGATGCAGAATTGATGTGTGTTAATCTAGCGTCTTGGCTTAGCCGTCAATTGCATCCTGACATATTTTTTGCAAACCTGCCAGATTTTCTTTAAATCATATTAATGATCATGTGCTGTTTCGCAACCATTTAAATAAATAGTCAAAGCATTCGGCAGAGGACTCACGTCAATCATTAATGTTGTTTTAATCTCAAACTCAGCAATATCATCAGCAATTAAACTAATGAACATACGAGTGAATTTATCAGCCAGTTCTTTTTGAACATCGCTTTCACTGATTGCAAATAAATCAGGTTGAAAATCAAATTGATCAACCGTCTTTTGCAAAGCCCGCATGGAAAATGCTTCTATAAGCAATTCAAAATCAGCAAAAACGCCTGACCCCTGATTTTGTTTAATTCGTTCAATATCATCTGGGTTTGTATAAAGTCTAAATAAGCCTAAGGCACCTTGTTGATTATTTTTACAGGCACCTCCTTCCATGATTCTAGTCAGTTTTAATGTTTTTCCGTTTTTTATTATAGTCAAATCAGGTGCAGGAAGGGCTTTATCTAGTGTCACTACTGCATCAGTGCTGGTTGAATGAACCTTTGTGGAATCAGTGTTTGATACAGGCTTAGGTGGCTGTATAGAACACGCT